>JAZNVY010000254.1:0-1586 GCA_045593105.1 Eubacteriales bacterium | reverse complement strand
TTTAATAAATCTCATGCCACCTGCTATGCAAAAGTGGCATATCAGACGGCTTATTTAAAGACCCATTATCCCAAAGCCTATCTGGCTGCTTTAATGACCAGTGTGATCGGCGCTACTGAAAAGACAGCGCAATATATCGAGGAATGCAGGCGTATGCGTATCCCGGTTTTGCCGCCGCATATCAACAAGAGTTTTTCTCGGTTTCATGCGACGGAAGATGGAATTGTCTATGGGCTATTGGCAATTAAAAATGTTGGTAATAAAATGGTGGACGACATTGTTGCAGAGCGAGAAACCAACGGGGAATATAAAGATTTTGTTGATTTCTGCAGTCGGATCGTTGGATTAGACGTTAATACCCGCGCAATTGAGAGTATGATCAAATGCGGTGTATTTGATTGCTTTAAATTTACAAGACGTCATCTGACGATGGTCTATGAGCAACTCTTGAATAGTCTGTCCATCGAAAAGAAGAGTCAAATCGAAGGTCAGATCGGGTTGTTTTCCATGTTGGAGCAGCCGCCCGAAAGCGGTGAACGATTCTTTAAAGAACCGCAGCCGGAATTTGAGAAAACTGTCAAGATGGCGTTTGAAAAAGAAATGATCGGCATTCATTTGACCGATAATCCTTTTGAGCCTTATCGCCATATTTATAACCGTAGAGATATTACGCTCTTTTCTGCTGCTCTTGCTGATGAGATGGAGGATGGAAAAGAGATCTGGTGCTTTGCCCAGGTGGATAGTTATCGCACTGTCAAAACCAAAGCAGGGCAGGAAATGGGTTACCTTGCACTTTCGGATCTTTCCGGCGCAATGGAAGGGATCATGTTTCCAAAGGTTTATGCAAAATGGCGCACCACCATTGTGAAGGGATCCTTTGTCTTTTTACGTGGAAGAGTTCAGCAAGATGAGGTGCGCGGTACGAAGCTGCTTCTGGAAGAACTTCGTCATCCCACCGAAAAGGATCTAAAAGAGGGGACAAAACGGTTGTATATCAAGCTTCCCAGTCGCAATTCCAGGCAGACCGATGAAGTATTGAAATTACTGCAAGCTTATCCCGGAATTCAGGAATGTATTCTTTATTTTGTAGATACAAAGAAAAGCGTTTCTACGTTAAATCGATTTGGAGTTGAGATCGGAGATGAACTTCTCGGTAAGTTGAAAAAAGTGCTTGGTGACGCGGAAATTGTTGTTAAATAGCATTGATTTTTCTGAAATCATAGTGTATAATCTTTATTCAATAATATTAATGAGGTAGATACAATGGAGTCTAAAGTAAAAAAGATTGGTGTTTTAACGAGCGGCGGAGATGCTCCTGGCATGAACGCAGCGGTTCGTGCAGTGACACGTGCGGCACTTGCTAAGGGGATCGAGGTCGTTGGTATTCATAGAGGATATGCCGGATTGATCGAGGATGAGGTTGATCCGTTGGGCTTTCGCGACGTTTCTAATATTTTGCAGATGGGCGGCACTACCCTTTTCTCTGCCAGAAGTAAGTTCTTTCGGACGGAAGAGGGTATGCAGAAAGCGATCGAGAACTGCCGTAAGCATGGAATTGAAGGCATGGTCGTTATCGGCGGTGACGG
>JAZNVY010000253.1:0-6192 GCA_045593105.1 Eubacteriales bacterium | reverse complement strand
GGCCATGGAATCCGTCCTCAAAGGTAAGGACGGCACGCGGGTCATCGAGCGGGATTCCAACGGTAAGGTTCTGAACGTCATGGTTCTGGACGAAGCGCAGAGTGGCAACAATATCGTCCTGACGCTGGACAGTCAACTACAAAAAGTGGCGCAGGACTCCTTGGAAAGTTGCGTCAAGACCATCGCGCGCCGCGCCAGCGAGCCCGGGCGGGACGGCGAGGACGCCAATGCCGGTGCAGTGGTGGCGGTTAATATCCATAGCGGTGCCGTTCTTGCCAGCGCCACCTACCCCACCTACACCCAGGAACAATACGAAAGTGATTACAACTCCCTGGCCACCGATAAAATGAAGCCCCTCTGGAACCGGGCGTTCTACGGCACCTATGCCCCCGGCTCCACCTTCAAGATGGCCACCGGCATCGCCGCTCTGGAGGAGGGCGCGGTCGGGCTCAAGGAGACCATCCGAGATACCGGCATCTATACGAAATATGCCCCAAGCTATTCTCCCCGCTGCTGGGTCTACTCCGACTACGGACGCGGACACGGCAATCAGGACGTGGTCGCCGCTTTAAAGAATTCCTGCAACTATTATTTCTATGAAGCCGCCGATCGCTTAGGGATCAACGCCCTCAACCGTTTCTGCCGGAAGCTGGGTCTTGGCATCAAGACCGGCGTGGAGACCGGCGAAGCCTCCGGGATCTTGGCAGGGCCGGATTATCGCTCTACCATTGATGAATACTGGTATCCCGGCGATACCCTGCAGGCCGCCATCGGTCAGTCGGATAACCTTTTCACCCCCTTGCAGCTGGCCAATTACGTCGCCACCATCGTCAACGGCGGTACGCGTTACACCACCCATCTGGTGCAAGGCGTATACGATGCTGCCAGCGGCGTCTGTATCCAAGAAGAAAATATCCAAGCAGCTGACCGGCTGGAAATGAAGGACGAAAACTATCACGCCATTATGCAAGGTATGCTGGAATGTGCCACCAGCGGAACGGCAGCCGGCGTATTCGGCTACTCCTATTCCATTACCGCCGGCGCAAAAACCGGTACCGCTTCCGTGCCAAAGGGGACTGCAAACGGAATCTTCGTCGCCTTTGCACCCTACGATGATCCTCAGATCGCCGTTTCGGTGGTGGTGGAGCACGGTGCACACGGCAACTACGTTGGCTCCGTGGCAAGAGATATTTTTGATTCCTATTTTGCCAAGGTCACTGTCAGCGATCCTATTACCGAGGAGGATATATTGTTACCATGATCAAGCAAATTCTTTTTGACTGCGGCGACGTTCTCGCGCGGATCCGTTTTGATAACCTGATCACCGAACTGACCGGCGACCCCGCCCAAGGACAGCTCATTTTGGATCGGATGTGGAGCCCCGGCTCTCCCTGGCTGCTCTACGACCGTGGTCTTTATCAAAAGAGCGAGATGCTTCCGCTCCTCATTGATTATTATCCCGAGATTGCGCCGGAGCATCTGGAGCAGTTCATGCAGCTCTGGCCGACGCGGATGCAACCCATTCGGGAAATGGAGCTCCTCATCAAGGATCTGCGCACTGCCGGCTATCCTTGCTATCTGCTTTCCAATTTCAATCCCCAGTTTGAAGAACTTCGTCCCCACTGCCCCGCGTTGCAGTTGATGGACGGTGCAGTTGTTTCCTATATTATAAATATGATGAAACCTGACCGAGAGATCTTTGACTACACCGCGGAAAAATTTGGGATCCTCCCCTCCGAAACCCTCTTTATCGATGATAGCCAAGCCAATATTGACGCTTCCATCGAGGCAGGATTCCTGGGACACCTCTTTACCGATGCGTCCACCTTGCGAAATGCATTAAACGATCTGCATATTTTGAGTGAATAATTGCATAAAATACGAGTTTTTTAAAAAAACTCGTATTTTTTATTGACATCTAAAATAAATAGTAATAAAATTTAATCATTAAATCCAAACTAAAGAGGTGTTTATAATGAAAATGAAAAAATGGATCGCTCTGCTTGCCGTTGCAGCCTTGCTGATCACCTGTCTGACCGGTTGCGGAACCGACAGCGACAAGTTTACCGTCGGTATCTGCCAGTTAGCGCCCCACGAAGCGCTGGACGCTGCCACCAAGGGCTTTAAAGACGCAGTAATCGCCGGACTTGGCGAAGACAAAGTGGAATTCCTGGAGCAAAATGCTACCGGCGAAGCCAATGTCTGCGTCACCATTGTCAACGACTTCGTGTCTAAGGACGTGGATCTGATCCTGGCTAACGCCACCGCTGCTTTGCAGGCCGCCGCAAACGCTACCGAAGAAATTCCCATCCTGGGCACTTCCATCACCGATTACGGCACTGCTTTAGAGCTGGAAAGTTTTGATGGAACCGTGGGCGGTAACATCTCCGGCACCTCCGACCTGGCTCCGCTGAACGATCAGGCACAGATGATTCTGGATCTGGTTCCCACCGCTAAAAAGGTCGGTCTGCTCTATTGCTCTGCCGAAGCCAACTCTGCATATCAGGTCAAGGTCGTTCGTGCTTACCTGGAAGGCAAGGGTATCACGGTTACCGATTATAAATTCGCTGATTCCAACGACGTAGCGCAGGTCGCCACCTATGCCGCCCAGCAAAGCGACGCACTTTATATTCCTACCGATAATAAAGCAGCCGACTGCGCTGAGACTATTCATTCTGCTGTTGCAGATATAAAAATCCCCATCATCACCGGTGATACCGGCACGGCAAAGGCCTGCGGCATCGCAACCCTTTCCAGCGACTATTACAATATCGGAAAGAAAACCGGCGAAATGGCGGTCAAGATCCTCAAGAAAGAGGCTGATATCGCCGAAATGCCGATCCAGTACGATGAGGCTCCTCAGTACCTCTATAATAAGACCCTTTGCGACGAACTGAGCATCACCGTTCCGGAAACCTACGGCGAACTGAAATAACGATTATAAAGAAGAAATTTTTTCGTTTTGAAAAAATTTCTTCTTTTTTTATTAAACCCCTTGACTTTCGTCAGCGAAAGTGTTAAAGTACTAAACAGTAAAAGAAATAAATTCTTTCAAAGGAGAATCATCATGAACGCAAAAAGAATTATTGCGATCGTTGCAATTTTGGCAATGGTCCTCACCTGTCTGACCGCTTGCGGCAAAAAGGAAGACGACGGCAAATATACCGTCGGTATCTGCCAGTTGGCTCCCCACGTAGCGCTGGATGCTGCTACCAAGGGCTTCAAGGATGCCATCACCGATGCTCTCGGCGCAGAGAACGTCGAGTTCTTGGAGCAGAACGCAGCCGGTGAGGCTAACGTCTGCACCACCATCGTCAACGACTTTGTTTCCAAGGACGTAGATCTGATCCTGGGCAATGCTACCGCTGCTCTGCAGGCTGCTGCAAACGCTACCACCGAAATTCCCATTCTGGGCACCTCCATCACCGAGTACGGCGTAGCGCTGGAACTGGATGATTTCACCGGCACTGTTGGCAGCAATATCTCCGGTACCTCTGACCTGGCTCCGCTGGATAAGCAGGCTCAGATGATCATCGATCTGGTTCCCACAGCCAAGACCGTCGGTCTGCTCTATTGCTCTGCCGAAGCCAACTCCGCTTATCAGGTAAAGGTCGTAAAGGAATATCTGGAAGGAAAGAACCTGAAGGTTGAAGAGTTTAAATTCTCCGATTCCAACGACGTAGCGCAGGTCGCTGCTGCCGCCGCCGATAAGTGCGACGCGCTCTACATCCCCACCGATAATAAAGCTGCTGACTGCACCGAGACCATTAACAATGCAGTCCTGCCCACCAAGACCCCCATCATCGCCGGTGAGGCCGGTATCTGCGCCGGTTGCGGTATTGCTACCCTCTCCATCGACTACTATGCTCTGGGCAAGACCACCGGTGAGATGGCTGTCAAGATCCTGAAGGGCGAGTCCAAGATCGAGGAAATGCCCATCGAATATGATACCAACCCCGTTAAAAAGTACAATAAGGACATCTGCACCGAGTTGGGCATCACCATTCCTGAAGGCTACACCGCTTTGGACTAAAAAGTCTTGCAATTCGACAGTGAATGAATTATAATGTTATGTGCCGCCACAAACGTGGCGGCACATTTCCAGTTTAATGTAAATACAGACCGTTCAAAATGATGGCATTTTTCGTCAATTGCAACGTAGGCGTATGTCGATACGCCAAGACGCGAGCGACGGAAAAGCACCCATTTTCAACAAGATTAAAAATAGACCGTTCAAAATGCGGGGATTTTTCGTCGATCCAACCGAAGGCGTATACCGATACGGCGAGAGCGGAGCGACGGAAAAGCACCCATTTTCAACGGTCAAAAAGGAGCTAAATATGGGACTACTTAACGCAATGCCCGGTGCCGCTGCCCAGGGTTTAATCTGGGGTATCATGGCAGTCGGGGTGTACATCACCTATAAGGTGCTGGATCTGGCAGATCTGACGGTAGACGGATCCATGGTTACCGGTATGGCAGTTTGCGCCATGCTGATGGCGGCAGGCTGGAACGTATGGCCGGCCATGCTGATCGCCATTCTGGCCGGTATGGCTTGCGGCTTGGTGACCGGTATTTTCCATACCGTTATGGGAATTCCTGCCATTCTGGCCGGTATTCTGACCCAGCTGATCCTTTGGTCGGTGAACCTAAAGATCATGGGTAAGGCAAACCAGGCTCTGCCTGCACGAAAATTCGACGTATTGATCAGCCAGCTGGAAAAATACCATGCATTGGTCATTCTGGCGCTCTTTTGTATCGTATTGGTCACCTTACTTTATTGTTTCTTCGGTACCAAGTTTGGTTCCGCCTTCCGCGCCACCGGCTGTAATGAGAAAATGGCACGGGCACAGGGCATCAATACCAATATGCACAAGGTGGTAGGTCTGGCGCTTTCCAACGGTGTGGTAGCGCTTTCCGGCGCGCTTTTGGCGCAGTATTCCGGTAAGGCCGATATCAACGACGGCCGCGGTGCTATCGTCATCGGTCTGGCAGCTGTCATCATCGCTGACGCTTTGATCTCCAAGCTTCCGCAAAACTATATCGTGCGGATGAGCGGCGTTATCGTCGGCGGTATTGTCTACTATATCGTCTATCAGACCGTCATCTTCCTGGGTCTCGACACTGACCTTTTGAAGATGCTTTCCGCTTTGGTCGTAGCAGTCTTCCTGGCTGTTCCCTATATGAAAAAGACCTATTTCACCAAATCCAAAAAGAAGGAGGCCGTGAAGAATGCTTGAACTGAAAAATATCACAAAAGTCTTTAACGCCGGCACCGTCAATGAAAAAGTGGCGCTGGATGATATCTCTCTGACCTTAGAGGATGGCGATTTCGTGACCGTCATCGGCGGTAACGGCGCCGGTAAATCGACGATGCTGAATGCCATCGCCGGTACCTTCCCCGTGGATGAGGGAAACATCATCATCGACGGCCATGATATCACCAAGCTGCCCGAATATAAGCGTGCCAAATTCATCGGGCGCGTCTTCCAGGATCCCATGACCGGCACTGCCGCCGATATGTGGATCGAGGAAAATATGTCGCTGGCCATGAACCGCGGCAAGACGCGCGGTTTTAAGTGGGCCATCAAGAATTCCGACCGCGCCCTTTATAAAGAGCTGCTGAAGCGTCTGGATCTGGGGCTGGAGGAACGCCTTTCTACCAAGGTAGGTCTTCTTTCCGGCGGTCAGCGCCAGGCTATCACCCTTTTGATGGCGTCGATGAACGACCCCAAGCTCCTTCTTTTGGATGAGCATACCGCCGCGCTTGACCCCAAGACTGCCGCCAAGGTTCTATCCATCACCCGGGAGATCGTAGAGGAAAACAAGCTGACCACCATCATGATCACTCATAATATGCAGGATGCCATTAACCACGGCAACCGCCTTATCATGATGAATGCCGGCAAGATCATTCTGGACATCAAGGGTGAGGAAAAGAAGGCGCTGACGGTGGAATCCCTTCTGGAAGCCTTCCAGAAGACCAGCGGCTCCAAGTTTGCCAGCGACCGCGCTTTGCTTAGTTAAAAAAATCTTGACATTTTTTTCTTCTGTGCTATACTATTATCAAACCGATGAGTAAGAGTAAGTAAGAATTCCGGAAACTCCAAGAGAGTCGCAGGTGCTGGGATTGCGGCAGTGATAAAGAATTCCGAATGGACTTACGAGGGCAGCCGAAAGCGGCAAAACCGT
>JAZNVY010000252.1:0-14608 GCA_045593105.1 Eubacteriales bacterium | reverse complement strand
CTGGCAGGCCAACCAAAAAGCGCACTTGTGCGCCGCCAGTAGTATTAGGGCTATGCCCGAAAATGAAATACCCCCCGTTATACGGGGGGATATTTATTAAAAACTGTTCACACTTTTCTCAAATATTATGTTATAATAAATTCAATAAACTGTGGAGGAACTATTATGGCTAAGAAAACCTATAAAATGTCTAAAGTTGAAATGTTTGATACGTTTATTCCTATCGTTGCCGCCTGCTGGGTGCTGGTATTTGCATATATTTCTCTTTTTACATCCAGCAACCTCCTTGCATTACTTACTGTCATGCCGGTTTTTTTCTTATATGGTCTATATTTGATCGGCAGTGCTATTTACTGCTATAAAGAGCTTGATATTCTCAAAGCAATGGAAAAGGACACCTATGAAGTAGAAAAGCGCTGGAGAAAGCATCCTCCTAAGTTGAGCAAAGGTAAAATCGGGGTTGCAATCGCTTGTATCGTTGCCGGTATTTTGCTCTGTATATTTTTATAATTAAAAAGCCTCTGCTATGCAGAGGCTTTTTAATTATAAAAACTGTCGCATCTGTATCGCCAGTTTTTCTTCGATCTTGATCAATCGCTTGCAAATATCCTTCGAAACCTCATCCGCCGCTTTATATTGGTTTAAATAACGACTCAAGGATTTGACGCCCATGTTGCAGCCATCCGTCATTAGGTCTGCAATCGTACAATCCGATTCGTCTGCCGCAAGTTTTACTGTCGTTTTGACCCACGACATCCCTTTGGCCATAGGATTCGGGTCTTTACCATCATCTTGATAACGGTCCAGTAATCCCTGAAGCTCCCGATCCAGCTTTGCGTGCTCATCCTTACAATCATTCAAAGCAGTTTCCAACTTATCAGAACGAACGTGTGGCAACACGTCCTCGATGGAGGAAACCCCCATTTTCACGCCGGCATCACATTCGCGTAGCAATTTAATCGTATCTTGTTCAATCATAATAAAAGGCTCCTTTCACCTTTATTATGATTGATTTTCAGTTATTTATTTGCCTTTTCGATCATTGCAGCAAGTTTTTTCATTGACTGCAGATAACGGTCAAAATATTCTTCAATCGGCATGCCTTCATAGGCGGTATAATACCCATCATAAAACCTCATGAAGCGTTCATCATTAGCAATTGCCATATCTGCATATGTAGCGTGCAGTTCCTCGGCACTCTTCCCTTCTTTGGTTGCATAAATCTGTCCGCCGGGTTCGGCGCAAAGTTTTTCACGACCATAGTCAGTTTTAGCAAGATCGGCGGTGACGCGTTCCCAATCAATTGCCCCGTCAAATGGAATTGCATGCATATCAAATCCTTTGATTGAGTCGTGAATATGCAGCGCGCCGAGACGATCACCGTAACGATTTAAATAATCGTACAAATATTCTGTATCATATCCCATGCCCAAATCATGTCCGCTATCATAGCAAAAATGGACGTTGGGGCTCTTAAAGTGGTCCATAACGTATGGTAAGTGCTCGGAGGCTCTGGAATTTTCTACGCAGAGATGAAAATTATTCTTTTCCGCGCACTCAACGATTTTTTGATAACGACGGCGTCCCATTTCCGAAGGCGGATCGAGTTCTAATCCATACGTGACGTGCGCAATGCCGGTCATAACGCCAAATTCAACGCAATGCTTGATCTGCTCGCAATAGCCCTCTACGATTGCATCGCCTTCGTCGCCATCCAGCCAGATCTTGCTGGTGCCTCTGCAACTTAGATGTACGTTCTCGACGGGTAATCCAATTTTTTGACAGAAACGCACCCCTTCTTCCAAATCCGGATAACCCAATGCCGCGAAATCAAATCCGATTTTTTGAATAACCTCAAGGCATTCAGTAATTGACACGGGATTGTTTTTGTCGTACCGACAATTGTATGTGCCAAGTTTCATTTTCTATTCCTCCTATTGCATATTTGTTTCCTTAATTGCGCCATTCTCATATTCAGAGAGTAGCAATGTAAGCGCTTCAATCTTTTCTCGAATTCTCGTTCCAACGTCCGTATCACGAACGCAAATTTTATCCGCCGACGGTTCGAAAATTACAGTATCCGAGATAATATCCTGATTGTTACGAATCGCATTTTGTCTTCCGGCATATGGTTCGTGCGCAGAAATCCGAATACCCTCGGCATTATATATCAAAGTATAGCCTGCAATTCCGGTTTTGGGCTGATATGCTTTGCAGAAGCCGCCGTCAATGACAATCACTTTTCCGTTTGCTTTTACAGGATCCTCGCCCTTATTTTGGCGAATTGGAATGTGTCCGTTAATAATATGAGAACCTTCTCCGCCCAAAGAGAACTCCTCCAAAATACGCTCTGCAGTCGCTTCATCATTCCAGCAATTATAATAGGCGTTTTTAGGCTCATTCCACGTAGAAGCGTCTTCAATAAAAAGACGTTCAAACGTAGTAATTTTTTCTCTTGCGCAAAGAGGAGAATGCTTTCCGCACCATAAATACCATAGAAAATCCTTGCCAAAACGGCGCTCAGCTGTTCCCTCTTTGGCAAAGTAACCCTGCCTTGCAATACGATCACAATAATCCATAAGGGCTTTTCCGCTTTTCCCTTGCGCAGCGGGGAGGTGCATAAAAGAGCCATCTTCTTCCAACGGAATACAACCGTGAAAAAGGAGATTTTTATTAAATACGGTATATACTTCGCCCTTTTCATATAAAAAACGAATGTGCCGTTTTAATTTCTCAGATCTCATAAATGCATTTTTTAAATATTGCATCACCTCTTCTTCACGCGAAGACAATGCGTATGGATCATTCGGTTGCACCGTTGGAAAGTCATTATCTTTTAAACAATATTCTTTTCCATCAATGCGAATGGTGCCCGTTTTGAAATTCACTTTATGAAGCAGCAACCGTTCTTCCATATCGAAATCCGGATTACGTTTTATTGCTTGCCCCTCCAGTTTGAACTGAATAATGCTGATTGCTTTATGCATACGAGCGATCAGACGGTCGTCATCAAGGGACAAGATATCTCCGTCATCATTTCCGCGCGGCATATAATTAGAGACATTCGAGTCGCGATAAACCTCGTTGGCAAATTGGGATAAAGGGCGCAAAGAAATACCGTAACCAATTTCGATCACGTCAACGTTTTTATAGGTGATCGAATTATTCAAAACCGTGGCAATACAGGTTCGTGATCCGGCAGCAGCCCCCATCCATAAGACATCATGGTTTCCCCATTGGATATCTAACGAATGCTCTTTCATCAGTTCATCCATAATGATGTCTGCGCGCGGTCCGCGATCAAAAATATCTCCCACAATGTGCAGATGATCGATCACTAAGCTCTTGATCGCAGAACATACGGCAACGATAATTTCCTCTGCGCTTCCAATACTTATAATAGTGTTATAGATATTCTCGTAATACTGTTCTTTGTTTACGACGTCATATTCATTATTGAGCAATTCATTTATAATATAATCATATCCATGCGCAGTTTTCTTTAAATGCTTCAGAACCTTGGAACGCGTATATTTACTGCTCACCAATCTGCAAATTTCCAGTAACCGCATTAGAGTGATCTTATACCAATCCTCTAAATCGCCCACCGTCATACGTAGCTCATCGAGCTTTTCTATCGGATAATAAATCAGGGTGGCTAACTCTGCACGTTCCCGTGCAGTAACGGTCTTAGAGAATAATGCATCCACCTTTCTGCGAATGACGCCAGAAGCATTTCTCCGTATATGTAAATACGCTTCGTGTTCTCCATGAATATCGCTCAAAAAATGCTCAGTGCCTTTGGGAAGATTTAAAATGGCATTTAAATTAATGATTTCACTGGTCACGGCGTGTCGGTTCGGATAGCCTTTTGCCAACTCCAATAAATATTTGTTTTCATAATGCAAAGAACTTGTCATAAAATCCTTCTTTCTGTCATTCGATTAAAATTTTATCCAAATCCTCTTATAATTTATATTATATCATATTATCATAAAAATGCAAGAGAATCAAAACACCCACGTATTTTTCAAACCAATGAAAAAAAGCCTCGTTCCGAAGAACGAGGCTTTTGGAGGTGCCAATCGGATTTGAACCGATGAATAAAGGTTTTGCAGACCTTGGCCTTACCACTTGGCTATGGCACCATATAAGAAAAGGCATATTTAACATACGCCTTTTCCTAAATCAAATGGTGCCTCCGGGCGGAATCGAACCACCGACACGGGGATTTTCAGTCCCCTGCTCTACCTACTGAGCTACAGAGGCAAAATGGCGACCTGGATGGGGCTCGAACCCACGACCTCTAGCGTGACAGGCTAGCGTTCTAACCAACTGAACTACCAGGCCATGCAACACGATTTACATTACTGCTCATCGCTGCAACGATAGATATTTTACAACATCTATATTAAAAAGTCAAGTGTTTTTCAAGAAAAATATAATTTATTTTTTAGAGGCTTCCCGAAGTAATTTTTTCATCTCTTCCGGAGTGAATTCATACTTGCAATCGCAAAAGTGACAGCACAATTCAATCGGTTTCCCATCGGCAATCAAGTCGGTTAAGCCTTTAGTTCCCAGGCTCAAAAGAACCTTTTCGGTCCGAGCCTTGGAGCAGTTACAATAGTACTCAGCATTCCATTCTTCCGTCACATGATACGGAAGATTTTCCATCAGCATATCTGCAATTTTTTCATTGGAAGTATGCTCAAAAATGGAAGAAACATTCTGAACCTTCGTCAAATTATTCTCCAATGCAGAAATCGTTTCTTCATCTGCGCCGGGTAAAAGCTGGAGGATAAAGCCGCCGGCTGATTTTACCGAATAATCCCGATCGATCAAAACGCCAAGAGCACAAACAGTCGGTGTTTGTTCACTGATCGCATAATAATTGGTAATATCCTCCGCAATCTCGCCGCTGACCAATTCCGTGCGGCTAACGTAAGGCTCCCCTTCTCCATTGTCTCGCAATACCGTAAGAGCGCCGGGACCAATACAACCGCTAACGTCCAACTTGCCATTTGGTTTCAAAGGAAGATCAACGATCGGCTCTCCGGGATACCCTTTAACCCGTCCGTTACGATCCGCCGTAGCGAGAATGGTTCGCACCGGACCTTCTCCTTCAATTTGCAAGGTGAGCAAGTCGGCGTCATTTTTTAACGTCTTTCCCATCATGGCAGATGCCGTCAACAATCGTCCCAAGGCAGCCGTCACGACTGGCGCCATTTTATGATAATTGAAGGCTTGCTGAACCAATTCCTTTGAATTCAAAAAGTATCCGCGCACCATTCCGTTGTCTGTCAAAATGGTAATTCCTTTATTTGTCATTGTAGTCCTCTTTCTTTATTGCAAAAAATGTCAACCGCTGTGTTTCACACCCGGGATCAACATCGGAATAATCATCGGTAATACTCGCCAGATGAAAACCATATTTTTCTAATAAAGCACATATTTCTTCTGTCTTATAATAGCGCTGTAACTGATCTTCATCGGAACGTATGTAAAAATCTTCCTGCAATTCAAAAACAGAAAGCAGATGCGTGCAAAGCATACCGTCGAACTGGCTTCTCCAGGCCATAAAGACCTCTTCGTCCTCATAAAACTCGCAATGCTGATCCAGCAAAGATTGATACTTATATAACGTATTGATATCAAAGATCAATACGCCATTCGGATTTAGGTAATTACGAAACCAATAAAACAAGCGGTCCAAATCATTTTCATCCGTCAAGTAGTTCAAGGTATCCAGCGTAGAAATAATGCAGTCTACCGTTCCGTAAAGCTCAAATTCCGGCAATTGCTGGCAAAGAAAAAGTGCACGGTCTCCATTCGGTTTTTGCGTTTTCTTATCGAGAGCTTCCATCAGCATATCAGTGCTTCCGTCAATCCCGATCATATCGTAACCACGATCCAAAAGACCTAAAGTGACCGTACCGCTTCCGCATCCGATATCACAAACTAAAGAAGCATTTTTTAGATGCTTTTTCAGCTTATTGTCGATAAAATCAATAATCTTATCGTAATCTGCTCCGACAAAGCGATCATAGTATTGTGCAAGTGCATTAAAATCATTCATATTAGTCTTTCATGCGATCAAAAACGCAAGCGTAACCATCAGAACCATAGTTCAAGCTTCGTTTTACACGGCTGATCGTAGCAGTCGATGCGCCGGTCTTCTCCACGATATCCTGATAGGATTCTCCCTGCGCCAGCAGAAATGCTACCTCAAAACGCTGAGACATCGCTTTAAACTCAGAAACCGTACAGAGATCCTCAAAAAAATCATAGCATTCATCAATGCTCTGCAGTTTTAAAATTGCTTCAAAGAGGTGATCACTATTGGGATCTTTCAATTTTAGATTCATGACTCCATCTCCTTTAACGTTATTGATCACATTTTAACATATTAAAGGATGAAAGTCAATAAAAAACAGGCGCAAAAATGCGCCTGACTTTTTATCGGATATAGTCAAATTCAAGGTCGCCAATCCGTACGGGATCGCCTTCTTGAATTCCCATTTCCTCCAATTTTTCAATAATTCCATTGCTTTGCAATACGCGCTGGAAGAAATTTAAAGACTCATAGTCATCAAAATGAATGGTATCGATGATCTTATAAAGCCATTCGCCTTCCACAACATAGATCTCGTTCTCTCTTCGAACAGTGAATGTTTTTTCTTTATCGACCACCTGAGGAGTTCGAACAAATTCACTCTCAAAAACTTTCACCTTCGGCAAAGTATCGAGCAACTCACCTGTTTTGGCAAGAAGAGGATCGAGACCGTCCCGGGTGGCTGCAGAGATGCAAAATACCGGATAGCCTTGCTTCTCTACGTGCTCAATGAATTGCTTTTTCAACTCTTCATCATAAACCGCATCGCATTTATTTGCCACAACGATCTGAGGCAAAGCGGCGAGCGTCGGCGAATATTGCTGGAGCTCTTTATTAATGATCTCAAAATCTTCGATCGGATCACGTCCCTCCGTACCGGCCACATCCACCAAATGCAAAAGCATCCGGCAGCGTTCAACGTGTCGGAGAAACGCCGTTCCTAATCCCGCTCCATCGGCAGCACCCTCAATAATACCGGGGATGTCCGCAATAACAAAGCCGTTACCAAAACGATCAACAACGCCAAGATTAGGGGTCATGGTCGTAAAATGATAGTTAGCAATCTTGGGACGCGCCGAAGAAACGACCGACAAAAAGGTAGATTTACCCACGTTTGGAAAACCAATTAATCCTACGTCAGCAATCAGTTTTAATTCCAATTGGATATGAAATTCTTCGCCGGGCTGACCGGGTTTAGCAAACCGCGGAATTTGACGTGTAGAGGTAGCGAAGTGCTGATTCCCCCATCCGCCTCTGCCACCCTTTGCGGCAACATAGCATTCTTCGTCCGAAAGATCTTTCATTAAAAGACCCGTTTCGGCATCTTTGATCAAGGTGCCGACAGGAACCTTGATAATCAAGGGCGGTGCGCCTGCTCCCGTACATTGGTTTGTGCCGCCATTCTTTCCATTTTCGGCCACATACTTCCGTTTATAACGGAAATCCATCAACGTATTCAGATTGCGGTCGGCCTGAAAAATAATATCGCCGCCTTTGCCGCCGTCACCACCATCCGGACCGCCCGCATTGACATACTTTTCGCGATGAAATGCCACCGCACCATCGCCGCCCTTGCCGGCTTTGATCCATATTTTTGCGACATCAACAAACATGAGCAAGTCCTCCTTTCATCAACAGTTACACAAAAAAATCCCGGATAAGATCCGGGATTTTTAAGGTTTTTACTCTTCAGCGTAAACAGAAACCTTTTTTCTGTCACGACCGACACGCTCGAACTTTACCTTGCCGTCGATCAGAGCGAACAGGGTATCGTTAGAACCACGGCCGACATTATTGCCGGGATGGATCTTAGTTCCTCTCTGGGTAACCAGAACATTACCGGCCAATACGAACTGACCGTCAGCTCTTTTTACGCCCAGACGCTTGGATTCGGAATCTCTGCCGTTCTTGGTAGAGCCCATACCTTTTTTATGCGCAAAAAACTGAATATTAAACAACATTTGTTACACCTCCATTATTTCAAGGTTAAAATACATTGCATACTCGTCTGCAATGCTTTGCCCTAAATCGATCAAGATTTCAATATGCTTTGAAAACTGCGCATTCGGTTTGGGGCATTCACATCTGATCAAAGCCGCATCTTGGTCAACAGTTAACTTCAAAGGGACTTGATCAATTTTTTCACCGCAATTGATGCAGAACTCCACACCGGTTGAGATTGCAGCGCAAACAATGTCGCTCCCTGCCTCTCCATATCCGCTATGGCCACTACATTCAAAGCCGGTATAAAGCTTTCCTTTACGATAGATCCGAAGGACCGTCATAAATTTATGCTTCAGCCTTGGGAGCGGTGGGGTTGATCGCAGAGATCTGGATCTTGGTATAAGGCTGTCTGTGGCCCTGCTTTCTGCGATAATTCTTCTTGGGCTTCATCTTATAAACGATGATCTTCTTTTCCTTACCGCTCTTGATCACAGTAGCTTCAACGGTAGCACCCTTTACGTAGGGCTTGCCTACCTTCAGCTTCTTGCCTTCGCCAACGCTTACAACCTTGTCAAAGGTAACAACACTGTCGTTTTCGGCGTCCAACTTCTCGATAAAAAGAGTGTCGCCTTCCTGCACTTTGTATTGCTTACCGCCGGTTTCGATGATTGCGTACATTACAAAGCACCTCACTTTCTTATAGAAAACTCGCTATGACAGGTAGGTTTCCCTTTTGACCTGGCATATGCGGCTAACGATGATTATAACACATCAAAAATGGAATGTCAATCATTATTTTTGCTATTTATTAGGATTTCTTCCGCACTGGAAAGGAGCTTATCGGTGAGCTCTTCCCCACCCATAATTCTTGCAATTTCTCTGATGCGTTGCTCACGATTTAAGCAATGAACCTCAGAGCATACACGGCCATCCCTTTCGGATTTAGAAACCTTAAAATGATGATCCGCCCGTGCTGCGATCTGCGCCAAATGGGTAATACAAAACACCTGTCGATCACCGGCGCTGCTTTGCAACTTTTTACCGATTTTCTCGGCGGTGGCACCCGAGACTCCGGTGTCCACCTCGTCATATATGACTGTAACCAACTCTTGGTTGAGTACCGATTTCATCGAAAGCATGATACGGGAGAGCTCGCCGCCCGACGCAATCTTGGCCAAGGGGCGCGGTTGTTCGCCGGCATTGGCGGAAAGGAAAAATTCCACGTCATCCTTGCCATCCGGACGATATCGCACGCCACCCCGTTCATTTTTTCGCGTTTCAACCATCGTTTGAAATTTAACCTTCGGCATATCTAAGTAACGCAGCTCATCCTGCAGCCGTTTTTCCATTTCTCGTGCCGCTTTTTGCCGCTGCTCTGTCAATTCATTCGCATATTTTACCAGTCGGTCATATGCGGCGACATACGCCGTTTCTAATTCTTTGATCCGATCTTCACTGTCGTCTAAGAGTTCTAATTCTGCACGGTACGCCGTTTGATTTGCAAGTACATCCTGATCATTAGGACCAAAGGCTTTTTTGATCTCTTCCAACTGATCCAATCGCTTTTCAATTTCGTCCGGATCCATTTTCTCACCGGAATATTCATCAAAAAGCTTGCCAAGATCCGCCCCAAGATCATCCAGTTCTGTAGAAATCTGAGTCATGCGGCGAATTAAATCCTCTCCTTGAGGCAGAAGCTTTTCTAATGGAATAAGCGCGTCCAAAGCTTCTTTTGCAAGCTGCGCCGCAGGGGATTCCCCGTCATAGATTGTGGTGACCGCCGTATGCAACCCCTCGATGATCTCGCTGTTCTGCATCAATTGCTTACGTCGTTGCAATAATTCTTCGTGTTCGCCGATACGCAATCCGCATCCATCCAGTTGCTCAAGCCATTCGGCCAATTGTTTTTTTCGCCGCTCTTTCTCCGCCACTTTAATCTGCATGGCGTTCAGTTGATTCCTTAAAGCCTTAACTTCTTCGTACGCTTCTTCATAACGAATTTTCTCAACCGATCCAAACGCATCCAAATAACCGATATGACGGCGGTTATCCAGCAATAAAACACCATCGTGCTGTCCATGAATATTCACCAGGTGTGTTCCCAATTCTTTTAGCAATGCAACCGTCACGTTGATTCCGTTGATCTTGGCAGAATTTCGTCCATCCATGCCGATCTTTCGATAGATCGTGACATTGCCGTCCTCATCCGGTTGCAGTTCATTCTCAGCCAGAATACCCAGTGCATCTTCAGAGAGTGAGCAAAAGCAAGCGCTGACGATTCCGGACTCTGCTCCGGATCGAATCAAATCTTTTGAGGCTTTATTTCCCAAAAGTAAAAGAATAGAATCAATAATGATACTTTTACCTGCACCGGTCTCACCGGTCAACACCGAAAAGCCGGACTTAAATTCCAAGTCCAGCCGATCGATGATCGCTATATTTTCAATATGAAGCGCAGTCAGCATCTCGTCTTACCCCTTGATGTCAGTAAGGATTTCCTTAATTCTCTGAGCATAATCGTTATTTAATGTACAGATAAAGATAGTATCGTCCCCGGCAATAGATCCCGCAACGCCCTGCAGGTGCATATTATCGAGCGTAGCACATACAGCTCCGGCCATGCCGGCATAGCATTTCACGATCACAAAGTTTTGGGCATCTATGACCTCAATAATCCCATTATTTAAAATAGTATTGGCATGAACGGGAGCCGGCTGAGGAGCAACGCCGACCGTTCCGCGTACATAGCGCGTTCCTTTGGCGTCTGATGCCTTGCGAAGGCCAAGCGCTTTAATATCCCGCGAAACCGTCGCTTGAGTCACGTTCCACCCCTGCTCTTGAAGAACGGAAACCAACATTTCCTGGGTAAAGATCTCCTGCTCCTCTATAATCTTTAAAATTGCTTCTCGACGTAAGTTTTTCATAACATCCTCCGGCTGATCTTTTCGTTCAAAACCTTATAAAAGCTTTTATTCTTTAGTTTTACCAACTGAAGCGGCGTGTTGTGACGACTGATGCAGACAACGTCGCCATCGCAAAGATCCAGAACCTTTCTACCGTCACACTCCAAAACAGCCTTAATGCGATCCGCATTTTTAACCCGAACATAGAGCAACTGCTGTGCTATACCAAAAACAACAGAACGAGCTCCCAAAGTATGCGGACAGATCGGCGTAACCACTATTGCATCGGAACGCGGTTCCAGAATCGGTCCGCCGGCACTCATAGAGTAAGCCGTAGATCCGGTGGAGGTTGCAACGATGAATCCGTCGCAAAAATATTCCAGCAAGTCACTTTCTGTGTCGCTGATCATGATATGAGCCGGCTTTCCCATTCCGCCGCGAATTACGGCATCATTCAGCGCTACGGTTTCCGAGACGCAACATGAATTTCGGAGAACTGAGACCGAAAGCATCATACGCTCTGTATATTCATAAGTACTATCGAAAATTTTGGGTAGCTGTTCAATTTCATTGGGCTCCATTTCTGCCAAAAATCCAAGATGTCCCAAATTAATCCCAAGCAACGGCACGTTATATCGATTAGCATATGGCGCTGCTTTTAACAAAGTACCGTCTCCACCGAGCGTCAGCACCAAGTCTGCATCAATGAAGCTCTCTTCCAACGGGCAAAAGTCAAAATCGACCTCCGCATCACTGTCGCAGCGTGATACAGCATAAGCGAACCCGTTTTCTTTGAGCAATTGAATAATGCGCTTTAAATAAGTCAGATCGCGATCCTTTTCCGGATGCACAACGATTCCTATTTTATGCATGGTTTTCCTCCATAAATACTGCCTCATGTACAGCAGTATCAATCAAAATCGTAGTTAATAAATCCTTTTTTAAATAAAGTAAATATTCCCGATTACCACTTTCACCGGCAAGACCGCTGAAAGTAATTCCACAAATTCCAAATCCAATATTTTCAGCAAAGTTTGCAATTTCCGTCAAAACCTTACAATGTATTTTTTTATCCGAAACAACGCCGTTTTTATTCAATGATTTAGGACCAGCTTCAAACTGCGGCTTAACTAAAACGACGGCCTCGCCACCTTGCGGTAAAACTTGATAAATCGCCGGCAGTACCGCTTTGATAGAAATAAATGAAAGATCAGCAGTAACGAATTGGATTTGTTCGGGAAACGAATCGGCGGCAAGATACCGTGCATTGGTATGCTCCATATTGATGATCCGTTCATCCTTCTTAATCTCGGGATGCAATTGCGCAGTACCAATATCAACCGCATAAATGCGTTTTATGTCGTTTTCGAGAAGAACCTGACAAAAACCGCCGGTTGATGCCCCAAGATCTGCCGCCACCTTATCTGAGCAATTCAGTTGAAACACGTAAATTGCTCTCAACAGTTTATGCGCCGAACGAGCAACATAAATCTTCTCTTCCACTTGCCTTTCGACTATATCACCATCATTTATCGCAAAAGATGGCTTTACGATCGGCTTTTTGTTGACTGTAAAGTTTCCCAGCTTTACAGAGTTTGCAGCTTTATTACGGCTATCGAAATAACCTTTTAGCACGAGATATTGATCTAATCTCATTTGATTGCCCCGAATTTCACGATCATTTTAGCGATACTATCGCCATCAAGATGCATCTCTCTCAAAAGATCCTCCACTTTTCCGGATTTCATAAAATGATTTTGGATACCGAAATTGCGATATTGCCCTTGATAACCGGAATTGAGCAAAAGATTTCCCAGATAACTCCCAATTCCGCCGACCTGATAGCACTCTTCTATAAGGACGATTTTCTTATAAGAAAGAAGTTTTTTAATTGTTTCGGGAGCAATAGGGTATATACGATTTAATTTCAAAAAAGAAACCTTAGAATTAGCCTTGCGGATTCCTTTTAAGCAATGAACAACCTGGCGTCCATAAGAAATAATACATAACTCATTTGTTTCCCCCATCCATTCAACATCTTCCTCCGGATGCTGAAAAGGAAGCACCATATCGGGTTCATAACCGCGCGGATATCGAATGGCATCCAAGCCGCAAGAAGAAACAATACAACGATTTAACGCGGCACGAACGTCATCGTAACAGCTCGGTGAATAGATAGAAATCCCGGGCACAGAAAGAAGCATCGGAATATCAAACAATCCTTGATGCGTTTCTCCGTCCTCTCCCACAATACCGGCGCGATCAACGCAAATGGTCGCGTGAACGCCTTGCAAGGCCAAATCGTGAATCACCTGATCAAAGCCTCTTTGCAAAAAAGAAGAATAAACTGCAAAAACGGGTTTCATTCCGTTTTTAGCCAAACCGCCGGCGAAGGTTAGCGCGTGCTGTTCGGCAATTCCTACGTCAAAAAACCTTTCCGGATACTTTTGTGAGAACTCCATCAAGCCACATCCGGGCGCCATTGCCGCAGTAATTGCGCAAATTTCCGGATCGTTTTCTGCAAGACGACATAATTCCTTACCAAAAACATCAGAAAAATCCGGCTTCACCTTTTTACCATGCTCCCCCGTTTCAACGACAAAGGAGCTAAGACCATGAAAATCTGTAGGCTTGTCCTCAGCATAGGAATAACCCTTACCTTTGATCGTTTTCACATGGATGAAACAAGGTTTTTTGAGATTCTTAGCACGATCAATGACGCGTTCCAAAACACGTTGGTTATGCCCATCCACAGGTCCTAAATAAGCAAAGCCCATATGTTCAAATATATTTCCTTGATAGAATACAGACTTCAATGCATTTTTACACTTTTGAAAGAAACGGTAAAAAGCTTTACCGATCAATGGGGTTCCCATAGTAATACGGGTCAAGCCATCTTTAAAACGAAAATAAACTTGCCGGGAGCGGATTTTAGAAAGATAAGTCGCAAGAGAACCGACGTTGGCCGAGATGCTCATATCATTATCGTTTAAGATAACGATCAGATTGCCGGTCATTCTGCCGCCATTATTTAAGCCCTCATAAGAGAGACCTCCGGTCATGGCGCCATCCCCCACCACAGCGATCACGTGACGATCCGTTCCCCCCTTTAATTCCATCGCTTTTAAAAGACCGACCGCCGAAGAAATAGCTGTCGAACTATGGCCGGTTTTCAAGATATCATGCTCACTTTCGGCCGGACACGGAAAACCGGAAAGTCCGCCTTCTTGGCGCAAAGACTGAAATTGATCGTAACGACCGGTCAGCAATTTATGAACGTAGCATTGATGGCCCACATCAAAGATAATCTGATCCTTAGGTGAATCAAATACGCGATGAAGCGCCATAGTAAGCTCTACCACACCAAGATTACTGGCCAGGTGACCGCCGGTATGAGAAACGTTTTCAATCAGACACCCTCTGATCTCCTCCGCTAAGGATGCCAGTTCGGTATAATCCATGTTTTTTATATCCCGGGGTGATTGAATATTTTTTAAAATATCTTCCACGTTTCACGGTCTCCTTAACAAGTTATTTTTCGCGCGAACCGATATACTCCGCCAGCCAAAGCAAGAAGGGGTCCCCTTCTGCCGCTTCGACTGCTCCGCTCAATTCATTTTTCAGATATACTTTTGACTCTTCGAGACCG
>JAZNVY010000251.1:0-2731 GCA_045593105.1 Eubacteriales bacterium | reverse complement strand
AGGCAGGGGCAAGGACGATCATGCGGTAGTCGCCGTGACCGCCGCCCTTGGTGGCCTGGAAATAATCGGACTGGGAGGGCTGAATACCACCAAGGCCCGGGCCGCCGCGCTGGACATTGACCACGAACGCAGGCACATCGGAGCCGGCGATATAGCTAAGACCTTCTGCCTTCAGAGAAATTCCGGGGCTACTGGAAGAAGTCATCACACGCACACCGGCAGCGGCTGCGCCGTAGACCATATTGATGGCTGCCACTTCACTCTCGGCCTGCAGGAAGGTGCCGCCGATCTTGGGCATCCGCTTGGCCATATAGGCCGCGATCTCTGTCTGGGGAGTGATGGGATAACCGAAGTAATGACGGCAGCCGGCCTTGATGGCGGCTTCTGCAATCGCTTCGTTACCTTTCATAAGTACTTTTTCTGCCATTTTGAGCACCTCACTTCTCCACGGTGATCACGCAGTCGGGGCACATGGTGGCGCAGAATGCGCAGCCGATGCAGGCCGCCTGGTCGGTGATCACTGCGGGGGAATGTCCTTTCGCATTGATTTTGTCCTTGGCGATGGCGAGGATCTTCTTGGGGCAGGCGTCCACGCAGAGGGAGCAGCCTTTGCAAAGATCTTCGTTGAAGGTTACTTTTGCCATAAGAATTTCTCCTTTAATAGTATTTCTTTTGCAAATCGAGGGGGAAGAAGTCTTCGCCGGCCTCTTTGCAAAGCTCCGCGGTAGCGGAGGTATAAACCACCGGCAGGCCGGTGAGACGGGAAAGGGCTTCCGCCTTTTCTGCGGTCTCTTTGATGGCCTCTAAGGTGGTATCTTCACCTAAATTGGAATTATTGATGATGCCGGTACATTGGATATGCGCCGCCTGCTCGATCTCGCGCATGATGGTGAGCGCATCCTCCGGCGTGGGGGTCAGGGGACGGTAGAAATTGACGACGAAATACATTTCATAGTCGTTTTCTTCCAAGATCGCCGGCGCATAACGCCCGAGGGCGTAAGCACCCCGGTCGTCGCCGCCCACGTCCATCACCGCATAGAAGTCCCGGCGCTGAACCAGGCTATAAAGCTCGGCAGGCAGTGCCGGCAGATCTACGTTGGTATTGGCAAAGGCCGGTGAGATCAAGGGGATCCCCGCCTCCTCCAATTCCTTGGCGCTGTCCTTGGTGCGGAAATAGGGGTTGACGATATCCAGGTCGGCGATCTTGACCGGCAGACCCTCTTTTTTCAACTTCAGAGCGAAGTTGACGGCCAGATTGGTCTTGCCGCTGCCGTAGTGACCGGCGAAAATATGTATTCTTTTAGCCATTGCAGACGAATTCGCTCCAGCCGTGAGTGTCCTCCTGCTTGCCCCACTGAATACCGGTCAGATTATCATAGAGCTTCTGGGTCAGAGGACCGATCTCGTTGTTGCAGACGGTATACTCGGTGCCCTTATAGAAGAGATGACCGATGGGGGAGACGACGGCAGCGGTGCCGGTGCCCCAGGCTTCTTCCAGGGTGCCGTTCTTGACGGCGTCGAAGAGCTCATCCACCGAGAACAACCGCTCCTCTACCTCATAGCCCCAGGACTGCAAAAGCTCCACGCAGGACTTCCGGGTAATGCCGGGGAGAACGGAGCCGGTCAGCGCCGGGGTGATGATCTTGCCGTTTACCTTGAACATGACGTTCATGGCGCCGACTTCTTCAATGTATTTACGCTCTACGCCGTCCAGCCAAAGAACCTGGGTATAGCCGTTGCGCTCGGCACGCTCGCCGGCGCGGAGAGATGCGGCATAGTTACCGCCGCACTTGGCGTAGCCGGTACCGCCGCGGACGGCACGGACGTCCTCGGACTCGATGGCGATCTTGACGGGGTTCAAGCCTTCTGCATAATATGCACCCACGGGGGAGCAGATGATGGCGAAGGTGGCGTTATGGACGGCGTGGACGCCCAGATGGGGGTCGTTACCGAAGAGGAACGGACGGATATAAAGGGAAGTGCCCTCGGAATGGGGAACCCAATCCTTTTCCAATTCCACGATGGTTTTGATGATATCCAAGCAGGCTTCTTCGTCGATCTCCGGCAGGCAAAGACGCTCAGCGGAGTTGTTCAGCCGCTTGATGTTCTCCATGGGGCGGAAGAGGCGGATGCTGCCGTCAGCAGCGCGGTAAGCCTTCATGCCCTCGAAGATCTCTGCACCGTAGTGCAGGACGGTAGAGGCCGGATGGATGGGCATCGGGCCAAAGGGGACGATGCGTGCATCATGCCAGCCCTCCTCCGTATTGTAGTCCATCAGGAACATATGGTCGGTAAAGATGCGGCCAAAGCCCAATTTGGACTCATCGGCAGGACGCTCTTTGGGAGCGGCAGTCTTGGTGATGTTGATTTCGTACTTCATATGTATTCTCCTCTCTGAAAATTACAGCTTATTGCGTTGAATCTTACCGCTGACCGTCTTGGGAAGGCTATCCCGGAAGACGACCACACGGGGATATTTATAGGGCGCGGTGCGCGCCTTGACGTAATCCTGGATCTCTTTCTTGAGCTCGTCGGTGGGTTTGGTACCCTTGACCAGCACGATGCTGGCCTTGACCACCTGGCCGCGGACCTCATCCGGCATGGCGGAGACGCCGCACTCCAGGACGTAGGGAAGCTCCATGATGACGTTTTCGATCTCGAAGGGCCCGATGCGGTAGCCGGAGGATTTGATGACGTCGTCTACCCGACCCACGTACCAGAAATAACCGTC
>JAZNVY010000250.1:0-2172 GCA_045593105.1 Eubacteriales bacterium | reverse complement strand
TTTCCATATGGAACCTCATTTTTTTTTGAAAAAGATAGAAATATTGTATCAATTTTAGGGATAAATTGCAAGGCTTTCCATTAAGTCCTTATTAAGAATATGAAAAAAACTTGCCATTTTGTCGAATTTCGTGTAAAATGAAACTGTATTAAATTTTATTGGGGGATAAATTTAATGAAAAGAAAAGACGGCGTTCGGATCAAAAACTCCGATCCTATGTATATGGTGGCCGCTCACGTAATGGATAAGCGGATGGACTCCATGAATATGATCACCATTGATATTCCCGTGGACCCTATTGCAGACTATGTGCATCGCAAACGGGACGAGGGCGGAATGAAGATCTCTCGTCTGGCGGTTCTTTTGGCAGCCTATATTCGGGTGATCGATGAATTTCCGAAGTTTAATCATTTTGTAGCGAATAGCAATGTCTATGCCCGTAATGAAATTGCAGTGGGTATGGTGGTATTGAAGGGCGGCTCGGTGATGGAGAGCGGTACCATGTCCAAGGTCTATTTTCAGCCCACCGACGATGTCTTTAAGGTGCAGGAACGGCTGAATAAGTACATCGAGGAAAACCGTGCAGAGGAGCCGGATAACGGTACTGAAAAGATCATCAAGATTTTGTTGGGGACGCCGGGCTTGTTGCGTGGCGGTGTCAAGGTATTGCGCTGGATGGATAAGCATGGAATGCTGCCCAAGAGTATTATTGATATGAGCCCCTTCCATATCTCTTTGGTGATCACTGATCTTGCCAGCATCCGGCTGGATCCCATCTATCATCATATCTATGAATTCGGTACCACCTCGGTGGCAATGGCAATGGGCGTCAATCGGGAGGTTCCCCGCCGTAAGGGCGGCGAGATCATCCATGAGAAATGTATGCCCCTCGGCATCGTTATGGACGAACGGATCGCCAGCGGCAGCTACTTTGCCTTGGGATTCCGTCGGTTTAAGGATTATCTTAAGCACCCCGAAGTGCTGGAGCAGCCGCCCGAGAAGATCGACGATGAGATCAAAAAGATCTTTAAAATTGATTAAAAAAGAGAGCGAAAGCTCTCTTTTTTAATGCAGCGTATCAAAGAACCCTCTTATTTATCTTTGACACGCTGGGCAGACTCTCAAAAATGTTTCCGAATTCGTGGGGGCGGTCTCGTCAGCGTACATGGGTACGGTAGAGAGCGGCCCCGCGGATAGCAGAAAATTTTGATTAAAATCCGCATGGTTATGCGGATTTTTTCCTTATAAAGAAAAGACGAGAAAGGGGAACATCTCCTTCTCGTCGTAACATTGCAAATTTGCTCCGAACTTTTTTGTTCTTTTCATTTTCTGCAGTCGGGGACTTTTTTGACAGTCTGGATTAAAAAAGAGAGCGAAAGCTCTCTTTTTTAATGCTTTTGTTGCTTGAGCCAGATCTTCATGACCATCTTTTCCGGCAGATGCTTGACGGCGAAGGTCTGCAGCTTATTGGTAACGCTGGGCACCGATACCAGCTTTTTCTTTTTGAGATCCTTGAGGGCAATGCGCACCGCCTCTTCAGCGGTGAACCATTTATTGAAATAGGTAACGGCATCATTGGAGGTCTCTTCGGCGTGGTCAAAGAATTCCGTCTTGACCCAGCCGGGGCAAAAGGCCATGACGTGGATCTTGCGCGGCTGCAGCTCTGCCCAGAGCCCTTGGGAATAGCGGAGAACAAAGGATTTTGTGGCACCGTAGACGGTAAGATAGGGAACCGGTTGGAAGGCGGAAAGGGAGTCCACCTGCAGGATGCGGCCGCCGTCCGGGATATAGGGGAGGGTCAGCTGGGTGACCGTCACCAATGCCTTGCAGTTTAGGTCGATCATATCCATGGTGTCCTGGAGCGGAATCTGATCGTAACGGCCGAATTTGCCAAATCCACTGCAGTTGATGAGGAGGGAAACCTCCGGTTTTTCCTCGGCCAGCAGGGCTTCGTATTGCTTCAGACATTCCTTTTTGGTTAAATCCAAGGGCACCACCCGAACCGGCTGAGAAAGCTCTTGCTTTAATGCTTCCAGGCGCTCGGCGCGGCGCGCAATGACCCAAAGTTCATCGAATTTTTCGGCGGCGGTAAGCTGACGGGCAAATTCGCGCCCCATGCCGCTGCTGGCGCCGGTAATGACTGCAATCTTCATGGTAACATCTCCTTTTATC
>JAZNVY010000249.1:0-3685 GCA_045593105.1 Eubacteriales bacterium | reverse complement strand
CCGTGTCTCGAGCAGTGAGGATTTTTCGCATGGTGCCGATCCGCACCACGAAAAATTCCACAGCGCAGAGTTTCCGGCATAAAGTCTGCGTCTATTTAAAAATCTCTCAATCGCAAGATTGAGAGATTTTTTGTTATTTGGGCGATATGTCGGCAGAAGCCGACGCGATATATTTGTTTCGCAAATGCGATATAATTTTGCAAGCAAAATTGCGATATGTTGTAAATCCTTTGGATTTATAACACGATGGTTAACCCCAAAATCGCCAAGAGGAGCGAGGGGAGGGCGACGGCGGCGCCGTAGCGCGTGAAGCGCCCGAAGGAGAGGCGGATGTCGTGGGCGCGCAAAAGCTGCATCCACATGATGCCGGCCAGCGCACCGATGGGGGTGAAGAAGGCACCTAAGTTGGAGCCGATGATGCTGGCGTAGAGGGCGGCGGCTTCACCGCCGGCGGTGATCCGCTCGAAAAGGACGCTCATGGGAATGTTGTTCATGAGGTTGGCGGCGAGGAAGGAGGAGATGCCATAGCCCCAGCCGGCAGGAAAGGTGGTGAGCAGTTTGGCGATCTCCTGGGTGACGCCGTATTTTTCCAGCGCCAGCACCAGGATGAACATGGAAAGGACAAAGGGCGCCATCTCTAAGGGGGCGCGCTTGAGGGTCTCCCGGATGACCACCAGGCTGCGCTGGCGCGCCAACAGATAGACGGTGGCGGTGACGAAAAGGCTGAGGAACGCCACCAAGGCGATCAGCCACATAGGCAGGTCGATATAGGAGGAGAGCACCAGAAAGAGGATGCAGAGGGAGAGGTGCAGGACGCCCAGCCCGACCAACGGACGATCTAAGCGGTGAACCGCCGGCTCAGTGCGCTGAAGCGGCTCCCGGAGCTTCTTGCGAAAGAGCAGGAGCAGAGCGGCGAGAGAGCCGAGCCCGGCGAGGAGGGTGGGGAGCGCCATGACCTTGATGTAGCCGAAAAAGGAAAGGCCGGCACCGGTTCCTAAATAGATGTTGGTGGGGTTGCCGATGATGAGCAGCATGCTCCAGGTATTGGCGGCGATGAATTCACAAAAGAGATAGGGGAGCGGGTCGATCTTTGCGTTGCGAGTGAAATAGCAGATAAAGGGGGTAAAGGTCAGGACGATGATGTCGTTGGAGGTGAAGACCGTCAGGACGGAGACCGTCACGTAAAGGGTCAGAAAGAGGGAAAGCTGGTTGCCCTTGGCACGGGAAAGCATCCGCTCCGCTAAGTAGCGGAAGAAGCCGGCGGCGTCCAGAAAGACGGAGATCAGCGTCATGGAAAAGAAGAGGATCAGAATCTTGATGGGGTTCATGGCGGTGGGGGCGGTCAGCCCTCCGAAGATCTCCGACCAGCTTAAAGCGCCGGAAAACGCCAAGACCAAAGCCCCCAGTACCGGCGGCAGCCAGTAGATGCTGATCTGCTCCTGGCCGATCTTGACGGACGGCTTTAAAAAGACCAGCCCAATCAAAAATAGACAGGTCAAAATACAGACGGTGACGACAAATAACATCAAATTCCCCCTTTGCCGGATTATTTTAACATGAGAGCAAAAAAAATTCAATTCTTTCCTTAGAATTTTCAAAAAATGGACCTCATGCAAAAGTCGATAAGGGAGATTATTTCGTTGACAACTTAATGTTCAAATTATATAATGTAGTCATACATAACTGGCGTTTAAAAACAAAGGAGAGGAAAATAAAAAATGAAAAAGTTTTTATCCTATCTGACTGTATTTTTTTTGGCGGTATCCATGATGGTGCTGTTTCCCGTTGATCTGCCTTTTGACTTTGCCTTGCCGGCAAGTGCGTCTACTGGTGAATTTGCAGGCGGTAGTGGTACAGAAAATGATCCGTACTTGATTCAAACAAAATATCATTTAAACAATGTGCGTAATTATTTGGATGCTCATTTTAAAATGATTGCAGATATTGAGTTTACCGATTCTGACTTCGCCGAAGGTGGAGATTTTTATAATAGTGGTTCAGGCTTTGTCCCTATCGGCACGAAATCCTCCAATTCATTTAGAGGCTCATTTGATGGCGATGGACATAGCATAAAAAATCTGAACATAAAGATCTCGTCTTCTTCCGGTGTATATGCAGGGCTTTTTGAAAACAACAAAGGAATTATTAAGAATCTTGGAGTGGAGGCGGGTACTGTGTCTGTCGCCTCTACCTCTTCTTCTTATGTCGGTGGTATAGCGGGGTCTAACTCCGGCACCATCGAGAACTGTTATAACACAGGCACTGTATCGGCTTCCGGAACCGGTTCTTATGTTGGTGGTATAGCAGGAGGTAACTCCGGCACCATCGAAAACTGTTATAACACAGGCACGATATCAACTTCCGGTACCTCTACCTCTGCCTATACCAGTACTGGTGGTATAGCAGGACGTAATTTCGGCATTATCATAAACTGCTATAATACAGGTGGAGTGTCGGCTAAAAATTTTAGTTCGAATTCAACTTCAACTTCATCATCATCGTTTAGTGTTGGCGGGATAGCGGGAAGTAACTACGGCACCATCGAAAACTGCTATAATATAGGCACGCTCTTGTCCCATACCGATACTTTCTTCGGAGGCACAGCCAGTGCAGGAGGTATAGCGGGTAGCACCCAAGGAAGTATAAAAAAATGTTATAATGTAGGTTCGGTGTCAGCTAGAGCTGATGATGGTAATCGTGCCCAGGCAGGCGGTATTACGGGAGAGAATTACCAAGGATTTATAGGAAACTGTTATAATATAGGTTCGGTGTCGGCTGACGCTGAAGATAAAGCTCTGGCTGGCGGTATTGCAGGATATATCTCGGGCGATTATAGAAATCGTGCAACAATAAAAAACTGCTATAATACAGGCAGTGTGAGAGCTTATGCCTGGTCATCATATTTCAATCCCACTGCCTGTATGGGTGGAATTTATGGATCCAATAGCGGAGGAACAATAACAGACTGCTATTATACAGAAGGCGTAGCACACCAAACAAATACGGCTACAATATGCACTACGGATGAGTTGAAACAGCAGTCCACTTTCATTGGCTTTGATTTTGAAAATGTTTGGACGATGGAAGGAAACTCTAAATACTTGTATCCGGAAATTATAGGAATGGATATGATTTGTCTTCATAAGTATGACAACACTTGCGATGCCACTTGCAACGTTTGCGGTGAGTCCAGAAAAATTTCGCATACTTATTCCAATGCCTGCGATGCCATCTGCAATGTGTGCAGTACGACCAGAACGGTGGGCGATCACAAGTATAGCAATAGTACCGATACAAGTTGCGATTATTGCGGTGCGACCAGAACGATAGCGAAGATCACCAAGCAACCGGTCAGCGTAACGGTGGGCAACGGTGCCACGGCAAAAGTGACCCTCAGTGCCGTCGGCGATGGCCTGACCTATCAATGGTACTTCAAAGAATTGAATGCGAGCAATTTCTATCTCACCAATAGCTTTAAGAGTAATTTTTATTCCGTTCAGATGAGTAACGCACGTGCCGGACGTCAGATCTATTGCGTTGTGACGGATCAGTATGGCAATAGCGTGAAGAGCAACGTCGTTACGCTGGACATGACGGGCAGAGCAAAGATCACCAAACAGCCGGTTAGCGTGACCGTCGCCAATGGCTCTACTGCAAAAGTCACCCTCACGGCAGAGGGATACGG
>JAZNVY010000248.1:0-5467 GCA_045593105.1 Eubacteriales bacterium | reverse complement strand
CCGCCTGGTGCGGACGCTCATCAAGATCGCCTTTATTCCCCTGGTGATGGGCATTGCGTATGAATTCATCCGCTATGCCGGCAAGCACGACAACCTTTTGACCCGGATCATCTCCGCTCCCGGTCAATGGTTCCAGCTGATCACCACTCGGGAGCCGGATGAAAAACAGATCGCGGTGGCGTTGGTCGCGCTCAAGGGCGTGCTGAACGAATACCCGATGGAAAAAGAATTCATCGTCGATGAAGAAGGCAACTATTTGAGGGACAAAGAATGAGAGCAAAACTAAGAGATATTCTCCGCCAGGGCGAGATCGTCCTGAAGGAACGTGGGATCGAGGACTATCGCAACGATACCTACTGTATTTTAAATAAACATTTCGGCGCAAGCCGTGCGGAAATACTCCTTTCCGGCGAAGAGGAGTATCCCGACGACGTGGTGCTGGCTTATTGGCAGGACATCCGCGCCCGGGGCGACCGTAAGCCCCTCCAGCATATTTTGGGCAGTTGGGAATTTATGGGGTTCCCCTTCATCGTCAGCCCGGACGTACTGATCCCTCGCCCGGAGACGGAGTGGCTGGTGGAATATGCGGTCAAAAACTATCAAGACTGCCCCGTCAAGGTGCTGGATCTTTGCACCGGCAGCGGCTGCATCGGTATCGCCATCAAAAAAATGCTCCCCCGGGCGGAAGTGACCATGGTAGACGTCAGCGAGCTGGCGCTGAAGGTGGCAAAAAAGCACGCCGAGAGCCTGGAAGCGGAGGTCAAGATCGAAAAATGGGACATTCTCCAGGGCGTTCCCTTCTTTATGGAGAAGATGCAGTTCGATCTGATCGTCAGCAATCCCCCCTATATTAAATCGGAAGAATTGGCATCCTTGCAGCCGGAGGTGCAGCAGGAGCCTGCTATCGCCCTGGACGGCGGCTACGACGGTCTGCTTTATTACCATGCCCTCGCAAAGGATTGGAGCAAGCTGCTCAAAGAGGGCGGAACCCTGCTGGTAGAAGCCGGCGAGGATACTGCGCCCGGTGTGCAGGCGATCTTCGACCGCGTTCTCCCCGACGCCACCCTTTATCCGGACCTCTCCGGCCTTCCGCGGTACGTTGTAGGAAATAATAAATAATAAAATAGGAAGAGTTTCGCCAAAGGCGAAACTCTTCCTCAGCGTGTCAAAGAACCCCATTTTTATCTTTGACACGCTGGGAAGACTCTCAAAAATGTTTCCGAATTCGTGGGGCCGGGCTCGTCGGCGTAATAACGGGGACCCCGGCAAAACAAAGTTTTGTTGGGGAAAAGGAGAAAGCAATGGATATAGCGGATTTTCTGCGTTTAGCAGAATGGAGCGGCTTCCATTGTTTTCGACGCACGGTAGAGAGCGGCCCCACGGATAGCAGAAAATTTTAATTAAAATCCGCATGAAAATGCGGATTTTTCCTTATAAAGGAACGACGAGAAAGAGCAGCAACTCCTTCTCGTCATAATATTGCAAAATTGTACTGAACCTTTTTGTTCTTTTCATTTTCTGCGGTCGGGGACTTTTTTGACAGTCTAAGGAAGAGTTTCGCAAAAAAGCGAAACTCTTCCTTATTTAATATGAACTTCCCAATATCCAAAACGTTTTCCGTTTATTCTTTTGATGAAACCTTTCTTTTCGAGAGAGGCAGTAATTGTTTTGACCGTTCTTTCGGATTTTTTAATGCTTTCGGAAATCTTCTTTTGCGTAAGCTTTCCGTCGTTTTTTAGCAAATTCAGAACGGCGATTTCGTCCAAAGTGCAATCCAAAGTGCAATTTTCGCTTTGTCCATTGCTCTTTGGGATAGATAAAGAACCGCTAATATGCAGATCGCGATTTTTTAGGGTGTTATTCTCTCCAAGAAGCAAGTTTCTTAAAAATAGTTCCAAATACGCGGTCGTATCGACAATGCCCTTTTTTAGGTTGGTGTAATTTGCACGAACCAGCGCATTTCTGAAATACCAAGCGTTTTCGGCAAATATATCATTTGTAACGTCAAAACCCAATGTGCGAAGATACTTGATGAAGAAAACGGCCGTTGCTCTTGTGTTGCCCTCGGAGAAAATATGAATTTGCCAAAGGCGAGAAATAAACCTTGCTAAATGTTTGATGATCTCGTCCATCGAAAGGCCTTTATAAGAAAACTCTTTTTCGACCGAAAAATCATAGTCCAAAGTTGCTCTAAGGTCTAATGCACCGCCATACATAACTGTATCGCCGTCAAGTACCCATTCGCTTTTGGTGATATTATAATCTCTGATTTTGCCTGCGTGCTTATAAATACCCCGGAATAACTGTGAATGAATGGAAATATACTGTGCCGGAGAAAAAACGAAGGATCTTTCGGATAGCAATTGCGCGATACGAACCGAGACCTTGTCAGCTTCTTCGGTTCGGTCTGTTTCTGTATGTGCAATATTCTCTTTATAATAACTGTGAATTAAATCGTTTGCTTCTTCAAAGGTAATATCCCCGTCGATGTTCTTTTTGGCGGTTTCGATCAAATAGTTACTGGTGTTAAGACCGTCAACGGCTTGAAGACCAATTGCGGTATGCCATGCATACCCCTTTTCCTTCTTCTGCGGTTCCTTTTCGCGTAAGTATTCTTCGAAAATATCGTTCACTGTTTCACCCCCTCATTTCACGTGAATAAATTATACTATAGATCCAAAAAAATAGCAATTATTCAAATTGATTTTCTTTTAAGAGTATCTTCTCTTGATGCCAAAGGTCGATTTTGTATGTATAAAACGCAGAGTTTGTGGTTTCTGGAGAAACAATATAATAGGAAGATTTTTGAATCTCATTATTTAATTCTAATTTTTGTTATTTTTTGAGAATAATCCACAAAAATGTAGAAAAGTCACAAAATGTTCTAAACTTGCAACATAAAGTTATACAAAACATCAAAATAATGTGTTATAGTAAAGTCGTAAATTGGACCAGTCCCCTTTGGCAGAAGGGGCAGAGGGTCTGAAAATACGAATTTTAGGAGGAAATGACTTATGGTCACTAAGAAAACACGGTTGCTTTCCGCAATCGCAGCAGTCTTGATGCTGGTTTCTATGTTTACCTGCATCGTGATCCCTGCTTCCGCAGCAGAAGACTATGCGATGCCGACTGCACCCGAAAACCTGACCGCATATAAGAATCGTGCCGAAAATCCCGACGCGACTGATTATGCGATTACCGATGCTGCTGACTGGTTGTCTGTCATTGCAGACAGTAACAAGCAGACCGCACATGATCCTCACACCGGTGTTCCCACCGACTATGAAACTTTTGAGGGAATCACCCTGTGGCTGACCAACGACATTGACTTCACCGATGTCAATTTTGACGTCGATGGAGATGAAGTGGTTGGCAGAGAAGAGTTTGTTGTTTCTTATTACGCTGCAACAAGCTATAGATTTAGGGGCACCATCCAGGGACAGGGCTATGCTTTTGTGAACTTGGATTTGGATTGGACCGGTTACACCGGCGGTAATAACTACCGTCACATCGGTTTGATTGGTATAACCCAGGATGCTGTCATCCGGGATCTTACTATCGACGAATCCTGCTCCTTTAAGATCAACAGAAATAAAACCACAGCCACAAACACCAGTCACTATGAGCCCTTTGTGGGTGTGTTTGCCGCAGTTGCTTCCAATCCGACCTACATTAATTGCCATAACGAAGCGGATGTTACCATCGTCAAGGAAAGTGTTAGCGTTGTTTCCTTTTCCGTCTTCGGTCGTTCTACCAGCGGTCTGACCTTGATCGACTGTAGTAACTCCGGTAATATTACCAACAATGACGGTGGTCGTGTGACTGCTCTGGGCGATTGGATCTATGCCGATTCAGCCAACACCATTTATAACAGCTATAATACCGGCGTTCTGTACACCACCAACTCCAGCAACGGTGCAGGTTTGTTCGCTGTCGGCTCCAAGGATTTGACCGAGATGGCCTGCGATATGGCGAACAACTATATGGTCAAGACTGCCGATAATATGGCAGTGATCCAAAACGGCGCCAGAAGCCCCGGCGTTCTGGAAGGTTATGGTACCATCCTGACCGATGCTACCGAGGCCGAGCTGGCTTGGAACCTGAATAAAAACTATGTGGACACTGATTACGGCCGTCATTATTATACGACTGTAGACGGCAAGATCGCTTATGGTACCGCCGCAAACCAGACTGTAAAAGTTGTCTATATGTTTGAAGGTGAAGAAGTGGGTGCTTCCTATATCAATGCTGGCGAAGCCTTTGATATGGAAACTGCAGGCCATGAAGTTGCCGGCGCTACTTACTCCACTACTGATACGGCTGCCACCGTAACTGGTTCTACCATCGTAGTAAACGAAGCTCCCGCTACCGATCTGACTGTAACGGTTGAAATGGTCTCCACTGAAGTTCAGTTCGCTGAGTTGAACGAAGCGCTGGGCTATTATGCTGAGAGAAGTACCGACTACTATGCCAACGAAGATGGCGAGATCCTGACCGAGGTCTACGAAGATATCATCGCCAATATGGCTGATTATAATCAGGCTCAGGTAGATGCTGCCGTTGAACTCCTGAAGGGCTACACCTTCATTGATTTAGGCGAAGATGTCTATGAGGCTGATTCTGTTCAAGACTTTGTCGGAATCGCAACCGATGCTGCTCTGTTTGATGAAGATGATACCATCTATATCACCGCAGATATCGATTTTGGCGGTTCTGCAGAAGCGAATACCGCGAAGATCCCCAGCCTGAAGGCTTCCTTGATCGGTATGAAGGACGGCGAGGAAGGCGCAGCTGTTACGCTGAGCAACATTTATGTTGATGCAAACTGGCTGGGCAACTTCTACGGCGCAACTCTTGAAAACATCGTTTTTGAGAATTGTACCGCTTACGCTGTTCCCAACCCCGGTGCTATCGTAATTGGAAATCTTTACGGTGCATACGAGCACACCATCAACAACATTTCCATGATCGGCTGTACTGCTACCAAGACCGCTGCCGGCAATACCCTGGGTATGCTGATCGGTCACGGCCGTAGCGAATCCACCAAGACCATCGTCTCCAATATCTATATTGCAGACTCTACCTTGGATGATGCTTCCAATAATAAAGGCGGCGGTGTAAACGAGGCGTTTATCTTTGGTAACGCCGGTGGTGCACCCATCGAGATGACCAACGTGATCCTGAAGGGCAATACCTTCCGCACCGACTATCTCGACACTGCAAACGCTACCGTTATCGGTGAGATCTCTTCCACCGGTTCTACCTTTAAGAACATCGCTGTTCTGGATACTGCGTTTATCTATAACAACGTTGCTTCCACCCTTACCATACCTGAGTATGCTATGGGCGTGATCGGTCTTTATAAGACCGGTACCGAGATTACTCTGGACAACATCATCTATGCAGGCACGACCGTAGCCAAAGAGGAAGGCTCTACCTGTGAAGTTGACGTTGCTAACGATAACGT
>JAZNVY010000247.1:0-8761 GCA_045593105.1 Eubacteriales bacterium | reverse complement strand
TCATATCGAAATTTTGCTTGCAAAATTATATCGAATTTGCGAGACGCAAATATATCGAGTTGGCAGGATGCCAACATATCGACTAAAAATAGAAAAATCTCTCAATCCAGCCTACAGAGCCAAATTGAGAGATTTATTCATTCTATTACCATCCTTTAGAGTACGACTCTAACGCCTTCCGCTTTTTTTCTTTACTATGGGTTTCTTTTTCGGTGCATTCAAAAGTGCACGCTGTGCCTTCTTCTCCTCCGGCGTGGTGGCCACGTAGACCTTTTTGCCGGTGAACGGATCCAAGCCGGTATAATACATCACTGTGGCAGCAGTGCCGGGTGTGGGATAAAAATCCTGCACCTGATCGGAACGGAAACGGTTTTCTCTCATATAGCGCGCCAGCTGTTCTGCGCTTTTCATCGTCGCTCCGGGATGTGATGACATCAGATACGGCACTACATACTGCTCCAGACCGGCCTTTTTACTGGCCGCATTAAACCGAGCAAGAAACTTTTCATAAACCTCATAGGAGGGCTTGCCCATCAACGTCAGCACCTCCGGGCAGATATGCTCCGGTGCAGTCCGAAGCTGACCCGAAACGTGGCGTTTCGCCAAGACTTCAATGAAACGGCCGCCGCTCTCCCGGTCTGCCATCACGTAATCATGACGAATTCCGGACCGTACAAATACCTTTTTCACGCCCTTCACCGCCGAAGCGCGACGCAAAAGTTCGAGATATTCAGCATGATCCTTGATCAGATTAGGGCAAGGCTGAGGCGTAAGACACCGCCGATGGGCGCAGACCCCTTTCTTCCCTTCAGCAACGGCTTTGCAGGGGCCGGTACGAAAATTGGCAGTAGGTCCGCCAATATCATGGATATAGCCTTTGAAATCTTTCAAGCTTGCCAATAGCTCCACTTCTTCCACCACCGAGTCGATACTTCTGGAAGTGACAGCTCTCCCCTGATGGTAAGCGATGGCGCAAAATGCACAACCGCCAAAGCACCCTCGATTATGGGTGATGGAAAACTCTACCTCAGCTAACGCCGGGATCCCCTCTTTCCCATAGGAGGGATGGGGTTTTCGCGTATAGGCTATGGTAGCGAGATCATCCAATTCAGCTGTCGTCAAAGGTTTAGAGGGAGGATTTTGTACCAAAAGACCCTCCTCGTAAAGCTCACACAGGATCTTACCGGAAACGGGATCGCAATTCTGGTACTGAACCTTAAAAGAAGAAGCATAGCGTTCCTTATCTGCCAAGACCGCCCGATAACCGGGCAAACTGATAAATGCACCCTTGGGTTTAAAATCACGCTCCGCCAGCACCACTGTCCCGGGCACGTCCCGGATTTTTTTGATTGGTACACCGCGCTCCAGCAGTTCTGCGATCCGCAAAATGGCGCGCTCACCCATGCCATAGGAAAGCAGATCTGCACCGCTATCCACGAGGATGCTCTTGCGGATTTTATGATCCCAATAATCATAGTGTGCCATCCGCCGGAGGGATGCCTCAATTCCGCCGATCACAATGGGAATATCCCCAAACGCCTCCCGTATCCGGTTGCAATAGACGATCACCGCACGATCGGGTCGCTTGCCGGGCTTTCCGCCGGGGGAATAATAATCTTGATCACGGCGCCGTTTTGCGACGGTATAGTTGGCGACCATTGAGTCGATATTTCCCGCATTGACCAAGAAAGCCAGCCGCGGTGCACCCAGACGTTCAAAATCCGCCGTCGAGTGATAGTTCGGCTGAGGAATAACGGCAACAGAAAAACCCGCCCGTTCCAATACCCGGCCAATGATTGCCGTGCCAAAGGAAGGGTGATCAATATAAGCATCACCGCTGACGATGATGAAATCAGGCTGACCGATCCCCAAATCGTCTAATTCACGGCGAGAAATCGGTAATGGATTGTTTGCAATCTTCATAATTAATACCTCAGGGTGTCAAGAATAATCCTTCCCTGTTTTAAAAAGGCGGATTTTTGCTCACTCATCGTTAAAGTACGCGCCAACAAAGAAAATAAATTGGGTGAAAAGCACCGAAATCTGCCGGTTTGAGGCAGGGAGCGGATTAATCTTGCACCCTATCCATATTTTATTTTAAGAGGGTAGAAAAGTCAAGAAAGATATGATAGAATAGCATTATGAAAGTACTTACACCTAATTACTATCAAAAATTTAAATGTATTGCTAACCGTTGCCGTCATAATTGCTGTATCGGCTGGGAGATCGATATCGACGAAGAAACTGACGCCTATTACCGCGGATTGAAGAGCCCCATGGGTACAAGGCTTCAAAAAAGCATCTCTCGGGACGGTACACCGCATTTTATTTTGGACAGCGGTGAACGATGCCCCTTTCTCAACGAGAAAAACCTTTGCGATATCATAACGGAATTGGGCGAGGAGCATCTCTGCCAGATCTGTACCGACCACCCCCGATTTCGCAATGAATTCAGCGATCGGATCGAGCTGGGATTGGGGCTCTGCTGTGAAGAAGCCTGCAGCTTGATCCTCAGCCAAAAGGAGCCGTTTTCCCTGATGAAATCAGACGCGACGGAATACCAAACGGAGGAAGAACAAACGTTTTTCAGCATACGGGATCGCATCTTTCAACTCTTGCAAGATCGTACGCAACCAATGGAAAAACGCCTTTCCCATCTTCTCGAAATTTTTCATATCGAACTCCCGGATTTGGATTGGCGATCCGTCTTTTTTGCCCTGGAACGCTTAGACCCGGTCTGGGATACTAAAATACAAAAAATTGATCTTCAAGCGGCAGTTTCAGAAGATTGGTCTCTCCCCTTAGAACAGCTGGCCGTCTATTTCATCTATCGCCATCTTGCCGGTGCTTTGGAGGATGGTCGATACGCCGAGCGTAGTGCTTTTGCCGTCCTCAGCGTAAAAGCAATTGCAAGCGTCGCCGCCTCGGTCGAAGATCTTCCGGAGATCGCACGGCTTTATTCCTCCGAAATCGAATATTCGGACAAAAATATCGATCTGTTGCTTGATAAGCTCACCCAAGGGTGAGCTTATTTTAATTTCATCGCTATATTAATAGTTATATAAGGACATCCCCCAGCATAGGCTTTTATAAATAAGCAAACACGAATAATCCAAATCTGCCTAAAAAGGAAGCATTTTAAGGGAGCGGATTTTCGAGTTTGCACGGCACAAAACGCAGCCAATACTGTCGTATTAGCGAGTATTTTAACACAGCAAAGGCGAAAATCCGCCCCTTAAAATCAGGTTTGGATTACTCGTGTTTGCTTAACAAAAAGGAGAAGTCCATGAAAACAAGCGATAAACGGATAGGCCTGACCGAAGAGCAGGTACGGGCATCTCGAAAAAAATACGGTTCCAACTGCATTTCAAAAAAGAAAAGAAAAAGTTTTTTACGCCAGTTTCTCAGTAGCTTTGGCGATCCGATCATTAAGATCTTATTAGTGGCATTGGCTATTAACGTGCTCTTTTTGTTCCAAAACGCGGATTGGTTTGAAGCTGTTGGAATTGCCATTGCCATCTTTTTAGCCACCTTCATCTCTACCCTATCCGAGTACGGAAGCGAGACCGCATTTTTAGAACTTCAGCGAAGCGCTGCCGCAATTACCTGCCGGGTACGCCGTGCCAAAGGAATAACAGAACTCCCTATCTCCGAACTGGTAGTGGGCGACTTAGTACTTCTCCAAGCCGGGGAGCGAATTCCGGCAGACGGTATTCTCCTATCCGGTCAACTGAACGTAGATCAATCCGCCCTCAACGGTGAAAGTGCCGATGCAGAAAAATCTCCTCAAAAGCAATGCTCTGCAGGATGGGATCTTTTAAATACTGATCAGTTATTCCATGGTAGTGTAATCACCGGCGGCGAAGGCTTGATGGAGGTTTGTCGGGTCGGCGATAGTACCTTTTACGGAAGCATGGCGCAAGATCTTCAGGAAGAAACGCCGGAAAGCCCATTAAAAGAACGGCTAAACGGGTTGGCAAAATCCATCAGTCTTTTAGGATACATCGCCGCCGTCCTCATAGCGTTCGCCGATCTCTTCAATAGTTTTGTAATCGACAACGGCTTTAACCTTGCTTTGGCTGCCGCCGACTTTACACATCCCATGATCTGGTTTCCGAGAATTCTGCACGCCCTCACGTTAGCCACCGCCGTTGTCGTCATGGCGGTTCCGGAAGGTCTCCCCATGATGATCACCGTGGTGCTTTCCTCCAATATGTTCCGAATGCTGCGCGATCAGGTAATGGTCAGAAAATTGATCGGTATCGAGACCTCCGGCAGTCTGAATATTCTCTTTACCGATAAGACCGGAACACTGACCAAGGGCAAGCTTCAAGTCATTCGCATTTTGGAAGGAAGCGGAAAAAGCGTTGATTCCGTTCGAAAATGCTCCTCGGCTGTACGGGAATTATTGACCCTCTCCGCCGTTTATAATACCGGCTGTGTGCTATCCAAGGGCATACCCCTGGGCGGAAATGCCACCGACCGGGCGCTATTGGAAAGCGTCCTGCCGATCCAATCAAAAAAGTTGGGCTATACCGTTAAGGAACGCATTCCTTTCGACAGTGCGTATAAGTTTTCTGCCACCCAGATTTCCGGAGATCGAAACTATATCTTAGTAAAAGGTGCGCCGGAAAAAATTCTGAGCGCTTGCAAATATTATCTGGATGAAAAAGGAGAACGACAGCCATTCTCTCCTCGCCAGATGGAAGAGCAACGGTTAATCTTATCGGGAAAGGCAGTCCGGATGCTTGCCATCGCCCTTTCCCCCACCACCGTTTCAAAAGATCGAGCGTTAAAAGAGCTCACCTTGATTGCCATGGTTGGAATTCGAGATGATCTGCGCCGCGAGGTTCCTGCCGCTATTGCAGAAGTGCAAAAAGCAGGAGTGCAGGTGGTGATGATGACCGGTGACAGTAAAGACACCGCCACCGCCATCGCCCGGGATGCCGGACTACTGAAGCAACAAGGAGAAGGTCAAGTACTGACCAGCCAAGAACTGGCCGCCATGAGCGACCGGGAAATCGTCCGTATTTTACCTAATCTGCGCGTAATAGCCCGTGCCCTCCCCACCGATAAAAGCCGCCTCATCCGCCTGGCGCAAAGCCAAGGACTGGTGACGGGAATGACCGGTGACGGCATCAACGATGCCCCTGCCTTGAAACGGGCGGACGTAGGCTTTTCCATGGGAAGCGGCACCGAGGTAGCGAAAGAGGCGGGAGACATCGTTATCCTGGATAATAATTTTGCCTCCATCGCCAAGGCCATTCGCTACGGAAGAACTATTTTCAAAAGTATCCGTAAATTCATTGTCTATCAGTTCACCATGAATCTATCGGCCATGGGCGTTTCCCTAATTGGACCTTTTATCGGCATTGATACGCCGGTCACCGTCATCCAGATGCTTTGGATCAACATTATTATGGATACGTTAGCCGGGCTGGCCTTTGCCGGTGAAGCGGCCTTAAAGCAATATATGAAAGAACCCCCAAAACGAAGAGACGAGCCGATCATCGACCGTACCATGGCAGAGCAGATCTTTTGGATGGCACTCTATACCATGGGGCTTTGCATTTCTTTTTTATGGCTACCATATTTTCGTAATTTATTTCATTTTAAGGAAAACCCCGTCTATTTTCTCACCGCATTCTATGCCCTCTTTATCTATTCGGGAGTCTTCAATAGCTTTAATGCACGAACCGAGCGGATCAACCCATTGGCTAATATCAGCCGAAACCCAACGTTCATCCTCATCATGCTGGTGGTCAGCGCCGTGCAATTGGTGATGATCTATTTTGGCGGACAGATCTTCCGCACCGCCGGTCTCAGCTGGGAGCACCTGCGTATGATCCTGCTGATGGCGTTCTCGGTCATCCCGGTCGATCTTTTACGCCGCTGGATCTTCAAAAAGCGAAAGAAGCATTGATTTTTCATTGTTTTCATGATATGATTTTCAAAAAACAACGGAGCGTATATCATGAAAATTCTATTCATTTGCCATGGCAACATTTGCCGCTCAACGATGGCAGAATTCGTATTAAAAGATATGGCATCAAAGCAAGGTCTTTCCTGGGAGATCGCCTCCGCCGCCACCAGCTGTGAGGAGCTTGGAAACGATATCCATCCCGGCACTAAAGCAAAGCTTCGGGAGGTGGGCATTCCCTTTGAGCGCCGCCGCGCCCGGCAGATCACCCAAAAGGATTATGATTACTATGATATGCTGATCGGCATGGACGCGCGCAATATGATCAATATGAAACGGTTTTACGGGGGCGACCCAAAGGGCAAGTTTTCACTCCTTCTGGACTATTCAGACCGCCCCCGGGATATCGCCGATCCTTGGTATACCGGCAATTTTGATGCCACTTACGAGGACGTAAAAGAAGGCTGTGAAGCGCTCATTAAAAAGATCGGAGAATAAAAAAATGTATAAAAAACATTTAAACGTGATTGATGAAAATGCAAAGGTTTTTTGCGGTATTTCCGATGCACTTTGGGATCATCCCGAGTTGCCCTTTGAAGAGTACGAAGCATCAAAACTGATCTCAAACTATCTGGAGGAGCAAGGCTTCACCCTCGAAAGAAACGTAGCAGGACTCCCCACCGCCTTCAAAGCCACCTTTGGTTCCGGATCTCCCGCCCTGGGCGTATTAGCAGAGTTCGACGCTCTTGCCGGCTTCAGTCAGGAGGGGAATATTGCCGTAAAGAAGTCCATTCCAGGCAAAAATAAAGCCCATGGATGCGGCCATAACCTTTTCGCCGGCGGCTCCGTTGCCGCTGTTATGGCAATAAAATCCTATATTGAAGAGACCGGAAAAGGAAGCATCACATTATTTGGCTGCCCCGCAGAAGAGGGTGGCGCCGGAAAGGTCTTTATGGCGAGAGAAGGCATCTTCAACGGCATTGAATCTATTGTTAGTTGGCATCCCGAAAGTATGTATATGGTCCGTACCCGTCCCTCCCTTGCAAATGTTATGGTCGATTATTCTTTTGAAGGCGTTTCCGCCCATGCAGGCGGTTCTCCCCATAAAGGCAGAAGCGCTCTTGATGCCGTGGAACTGATGAATATCGGCACCAATTTCCTCAGAGAGCATATGGAACTGACTTGCCGGGTGCATTATGCGATTATTGATGCAGGCGGTACCGCTCCCAATATTGTCCAATCCCATGCCACTGTTCGCTATATGGCACGTGCCACCAATGCCGAAGCTGTCCGTGCACTTCACGAGCGCATCGACCGCATTGCTCAGGGTGCGGCGCTTATGACCGATACCACCGTCTCTTCTAAGGTAGTCAGCGCCTATTCCGATCTGATCACCATTCCCACTCTGCAAGCCACCGCCAACGAAGCGATGCACGATATTGAAGTCCCCATCCCCACCGAAGAAGAACTTGCCTACGGCAAAGCACTTCGAGAAACCATGGTTCTGACCCCGGAACAAAAGGCGGCCGATCCCTTTGCCATGAAGGTACTGGATCCCGCTCCCCCGGTCGCCCATGGAGGCTCCACCGATACTGCAGACGTCAGTTGGGTGTGTCCCACCGTCCAAATGCATATCGGCACCTGGGTCGTTGGCACTCCCGGTCATAGCTGGCAGAGTACCTCTCAGTGCAGAGGTACCTATGCAAAACGTGCTATGCTCTTCGCCGGAAAAGCCGTCGCCGGTACCGTCATGCGGCTGATGGATCATCCCGAATTGATCGAGAAGGCAAAAGCAGAGCATCTGCAAAAGACCGGCGGCATATACCATTGCCCCATCCCCGATGATGTGAAGCCTGCCATTCCGGAGCTTAAATAACAATGAAAAAACAGCGTCTCATGAAGGAACCTCCTTCGTAAGACGCTGTTTTTTATTTATAATCCCGTTTCAACGGAATATTTCATTCATCCGCTCTTTTCATAGACACACCCGAAAGGCAATAGCTTTTGGGCATCGCATTGTTTCATTTTCTCAGAATTCCATATACTCTGCGTTATCCGGAGAGGTATTGGCGTTTTCTACGATCAATACCGAAGCATCCTTGCTGACGAAAATGGCGTGCCAGGTGGCTTTTTCAACGTTATAAAGCTTCCCCTTCTCCATCGGATATTTCACTCCGTCAACGATCAGCGTAGCCGATCCCTCCAATAATACAAAAACCTCATCGGTCAGCATATGACGCTCGTAGCGATGAATGTTTTTCTCATCATAAATATCTGCATAGTGGATCATCGCCACGCGCCAGGTATCAAAGATCACAATTTTAGCAAAGCCTGCTTCGGTATGTTCCTTAATTTGAATTCCCATTTCTGTCACCTCGTAAAAATAATGAATTGTTTTCACCGGGATCCGAATTTTAGTTTTATTTTAATGCTCTCATTGCATTTAAGATTGCAATGACCATCACGCCAACGTCGGCAAATACGGCCAAGCCCATCCCGGTAAAGCCTAAAGCGCTCAATAAAAGCACCAAGCCTTTAACGGACAAAGAAAAGACTATATTCTGCCGTACGATCCGCATGGTTTTTCGAGCGATCCGAACGGCCTCAGCGATCTTGCTGAGTTGGTCGTCCATTAAGACGATGTCGGCTGCTTCAATGGCCGCATCGCTGCCGAGTGCCCCCATTGCGATGCCGATATCCGCACGGGTCAGAACCGGCGCATCATTGATGCCGTCCCCCACAAATGCAACGGTGCCGTGCCCATTTTCCAAAATATTTTCCATGCACGCCACCTTTTGATCCGGTAAAAGCTCCGCATGGATCTCATCCATTCCCAGTTTT
>JAZNVY010000246.1:0-2263 GCA_045593105.1 Eubacteriales bacterium | reverse complement strand
CGGTCAATACCCTCACCCGAGAGGACGAGCTCACCGACCTTTTGGAGCTTGCAAAAGAGATCGCCGAAGCCGGTGCCGATGGCGTCATCGTCTCGGATCTTGGGGTCGCCCGGGTGCTTCGAGCGGTCTGCCCCACCCTGCCGCTCCACGCCTCTACGCAAATGAATATCCACACCCTCAGCGGTGTCCGTTTTTTAGAGAAAATGGGCTTCAAACGGGTGGTTTTAGCACGGGAGCTTTCCCTCCGGGAGATCCGGGATATCTGCCGGAACACCACCATGGAAATTGAGGTTTTCGGCCACGGTGCGCTTTGTATGTGCTATAGCGGAAACTGCTATCTTTCGGCGGTGATCGGGCAAAAAAGCGGCAACCGAGGGCTTTGCGCCCAGCCCTGCCGACTGCCCTATGAAAACGGGCAATATCCCCTCAGCTTAAAGGATCTCTGCACCCTGGAATATCTGGATGAACTTAAGGATGCCGGAGTCGCATCCCTTAAGATCGAAGGACGGCTGAAGTCTCCCGAATACGTCGGAAGCGTCACCGCCGCCTATCGAAAAGCCCTCAGCGGTACCGCCCCCACCGAAGAGGATCTTACCCGGCTGGCACACATCTTCTCCCGGGACGGCTTTACCCAAGGCTATCTCACCGAAAAGACCGGTCCTGCCATGTTTGGCACTAAAACCAAGACGGCTTATGCCGATTATAAAGAGGCGGTTCGGGAGGTATCCAAGACTTTGGAGGAAGGCTACGAGCCTAAAAAACGGCAGGTTTCTTTCCGCCTTTTCATGCGCGAGGAGCTCTGCCGATTGACGGTGACCTGCGAGGATTTTCAAACCGATATTATCGGCGATCCTCCGCAGCCGGCGCTCAAAAAAGAGGTTACCGAGGAGGATGCCGTCCGCTCCCTTTCCAAGCTGGGCGGAACCCCCTTTGAGCTGCTGGAATGTACTGCCTTGGTACGCCACGACCTCTTTTATCCGGCCTCTGCCTTCAACGCCCTGCGCCGGGAAGCCATTGCGGCGGTGGAGCAGCATTTTGCACCGATTCCTCACCCCTTTGTTCCGGAACTGCCGGCGGTCTTGCCGGCGATGGAACAAAAAAATCTGCCCGTTTTGGAGGGCTGGTTCTGGGACCCCGAAAAGGCGCTCCCCGAGCCGGATCCCCGGCTTAAGCAATACTGGCTCAACGCCAAAGAACCGGAGGCCTGCCGTCCCTTGGCCGGCGATCGCCGCGCCGGTGTCTTTTTCCCTCCGGTGACGGAAGAAAAACAACTGACCGACCTGGGAAAAGCCCTCTTTGAAATGGGCTTCCGCCGGGCATTGGTGCGCAATCCCGGTCAGATCCTGCCCCTGAAAGAATTGGGCTTTTCCGTTCACGGGGACTTTGCCTTCAATGCCGCCAACAGCCAGACTTTGACCGTCTTGGCAGAGCATTTGGAAAGCATCACCCTTTCCTATGAGCTGACCCTCAGCCAGATCCGCCGTTTGCAAAAACCGCTGCCGGTCGGCATCATCGTCTACGGCCGACTGCCCTTGATGGAGACCAAAAACTGCTTTATCCGCAACTATACCGCCTGCCAAAACGGAAAAGGTTCCACGCTGACCGACCGCACCGGCCGTTCCTTCCCGGTGGCCTGCGATTTCGGCTGCCGTAACGTGCTCTTTAACAGTACCCCTCTTTACCTGGCCGATCGAAGCCGGGAATGGCAGGAATGCAGTATTTCCTTTGGGCGCCTGCTCTTCACCGACGAGACTCCGGCACAAATTGCCCGGATCATTGATGAATATGCCCTGGGACGCGGACTTCCCCCCTCCGACCATACCAGAGGACTTTACTATCGGGGAGTTTTATAACAAAAAAGACTGCAGGCTCAAAGGTCCTGCAGTCTTTTTTCAGCTTCTTCCAATTTCTTTTTTAATTCTTCCACTTCCTCCGAAATGCGCATTTCCGCAATATAATCGGACATCTCAATTTCAATCTTTGGAATTTCTTCTATGGTATGAAAGCGCTTTTTATAATCTTCCATTTCTTTCCCCTTTCAGTTGTTATAGTCTCATTATATTACGCTTTCTATCAAAAAGCAAATATATTTTGATAGAAAATTTATATTTCTTATGATTTGGCATAGAATTTTAGCAGAGGTGATTTTATGCCGAAATCTACGAAAATATCTTTTGAAAACAGAGAAAAATACATTGAAATTGGGTTAAATATCGCTTTCTATCGCAAGCGTGAAGGTTTGACGCAGGAGCAGTTGGCAGAA
>JAZNVY010000245.1:0-3155 GCA_045593105.1 Eubacteriales bacterium | reverse complement strand
CAGCGTGAGAGGTCATACCACCGCGGACAGTCAGGATACCCTGAGAAGCCTTCATACCGGTGATATCCTCGGGAGAGGTCTCCAGACGAACCAGAACGACCTTCTCGCCGCGCGCATTCCAAGCCTCAGCGTCCTCAGCGGGGAAGACGCCCTTACCGCAAGCAGCACCGGGGGGAGCGCCCAAGCCACGGCCGGCAGGAGTAGCTGCCTTCAGAGCCTTAGCGTCGAACTGGGGATGGAGGAGGGTATCCAGGTTACGGGGATCGATCATGGCAACAGCCTGCTTCTTATCGATCATGCCCTCGTCCACCAGATCGCAAGCGATCTTCAGAGCAGCCTTAGCGGTTCTCTTACCGTTACGGGTCTGCAGCATGAAGAGCTTGCCGTGCTCAACGGTGAACTCCATATCCTGCATATCACGGTAATGATCCTCCAGGATTGCGCAGACCTTCTTGAACTCTGCGAAAGCCTCGGGGAACTTGTTTTCCATCTCAGCGATGGGCATCGGGGTACGCACACCGGCTACCACGTCTTCGCCCTGCGCATTGGTCAGGAACTCGCCCATCAAACCCTTATCGCCGGTGGCGGGGTCACGGGTAAAGGCAACACCGGTACCGCAATCGTCACCCATGTTACCGAAAGCCATCATCTGTACGTTAACAGCGGTACCCCAGGAGTAGGGAATATCGTTGTCACGACGATAGACGTTTGCACGGGGGTTATCCCAAGAACGGAATACCGCCTCAACAGCGCCCATCAGCTGCTCAACAGGATCGGAGGGGAAGTCCTTACCGATCTTGTTCTTGTACTCAGCCTTGAACTGCTCAGCCAGAACCTTCAGATCCTCAGCGGTCAGCTCAACGTCCTGCGTAACGCCCTTCTCGGCCTTCATCTCATCGATGAGTTCCTCGAAGTACTTCTTACCGACTTCCATAACGACGTCGGAATACATCTGGATAAAACGACGATAGCAGTCGTACGCCCAGCGTGCATTGCCGGACATAGCAGCCATGGTCTCCACAACTTCTTCATTCAGACCCAGGTTCAGGATGGTATCCATCATACCGGGCATGGAAGCGCGGGCACCGGAACGAACGGAAACCAGGAGAGGATTCTCCTTATCGCCGAACTTCTTACCGGTGATCTCTTCCATCTTGGTGATGTTCTCAAGGATCTCAGCCTTGATGGCATCGTTGATCTTGCGGCCATCCTCGTAGTACTGAGTACAAGCCTCAGTAGATACGGTGAAGCCCTGGGGGACAGGAAGACCGATTGCGGTCATCTCAGCCAGGTTTGCACCCTTACCGCCGAGCAGCTCACGCATGGAAGCGTTGCCTTCCTTGAAAAGGTAAACAAACTTTTTGCTCATCTTTTTCTTTCTCCTTTTATGTTTTATTATAAACTAAATTTATAGACAGTCTGTTTGATCAAACCATCAACCTATATTATAGCAACCTTTCACCGTTTAGTAAACCATTTTTTTCATTTTCACCCATTTTTTTAGAATTCAACAAAAATGTAACGATTTATCTGCCGATTTTCGATGAAAAGCGAGAAATTTTAGCGGTAAGAGGGCAATTCCAGCGCCTCAAAGCGAGAGAGGAATGCATAAAGCGCATCGGCGATCTTGAGGGCACCGCCCTCGGTATCGCTTTCGATATTGATGGGGATCACCGGATCGTGGAGCGACATCCGCACCAGGAACCAGCCGTCGCCCTGCTCCTTCCCGAAGTTGACCCGTACGCCCTCGTAGTTGGGGGAGACCATCTCCCAGCCGTTGGTCTTACAATAGGCTTCCAGCTCCTCCAGCACCTTGGATCCGTAGGCCTTGAAGTCCTCGGCTTTAATGTTGGCACGCAGCTCCAAAGACTCTGCCGGCTCTGCTAAGCCGTCGATCAGAGAGAGAAGGGTCTTGCCCTGCTTCTTGAGGGTTGCCAGCTCAGCCAATACCCGGGCAGCCAGATAAGAGCCGTCGTCCAGGTAGTGATTTTCCTTCAAAGCGCCGTGACCGCTGGTCTCCATGGCCAAAGGCGCGCAAACGCCGGTCTTCTCCAAGCGAATAGCCTCATCAATGACCTTTTTATAGCCGCGCATAAAACGGTGATGGACACCGCCGCGCTCCTCAATGAAAGCGGCCAGACCGCGAGAGGTGACCGAGTCGGTGACGATGGTACAACCGGGATGATCGCGGAGCATCAGCGCGGCGATCATGGCGATCATGCGGTTACGGTTGATCTCCATGCCGCTGGCGTCAACGATGGCAGAGCGGTCGCAGTCGGTATCAAAGCAGATACCCATATCTGCACCGGCCTTTAACGTGGCGTCCGCGCAAGCAGCCATGGCAGCCTTGTTCTCAGGGTTGGGGATATGGTTGGGAAACCGGCCGTCCGGCTCTAAAAAGACAGAGCCTGCCGTATCGGCGCCCAAAGGAGCCAATACTTTCTCCACAAAGAAGCCGCCGGCGCCGTTCCCGGCATCCACGACCACCTTGACGCCCTCCAGAGGACGCACCTCGCCGGTCTTATCCTGCACCAGCTTCACCAGGCTGTTGCCATAAGGGGTCATCAGATCAAAGGCCTCCAAAGCACCCTCGGCGCGGTCGGTGGGGAAGAGATTCGCCTCCGCCAGCTCGATCAGCTCGGAAACCACCTTACCGTCGATACCGCCGTCCTTGGTGAAGAACTTCAGACCGTTTTTATCATAGGGCAGGTGAGAGGCGGTGATCTCGATGGCACCGTCGCAATCGCTTCCCTCAAAATAAGTAGCAAAGAACATCGACGGGGTGGTGGCAAGACCGCAGTCCAGCACCTTGGCGCCCATAGCGCGCAAGCCCTTGATCAAGCCGGCTTTCAGATCGTCGCCGGAGATACGGGGATCGCGTCCCACCGCAACCTTGACCGGTACGGCAGCGCCGCGGCGCTCCAAAAAGGTAGCAAACGCCTTGCCCAAAAGCTCCGCGATCGCCGGAGTCAAGGTGGGGTTCTCGCCAATGGCAGTACCCCGAATGTCGGTTCCGTTTTTCAAGTTTTTCATACTGTCAGCTCCGTTTCTTTGGTAATCAATTTTGTTATATCTCCGTAAAGGGACCAGGTACCGGCGGATTGAAAATCTCCGATATCGGCCGCCACAAACAGCACACCCTGCCGATAAGCCAA
>JAZNVY010000244.1:0-10016 GCA_045593105.1 Eubacteriales bacterium | reverse complement strand
ACGAAGATACGGTCAACGGTTCCGCAATCAGCCTCACGGATGATAACGTCCTGAGCAACGCCAACCAGACGACGGGTCAGATAACCGGAGTCTGCAGTACGCAGAGCGGTATCCGCCATACCCTTACGGGCACCTCTGGAGGAGATGAAGTATTCCAGTACGTTCAGACCCTCACGGAAGTTTGCTCGGATGGGGATCTCGATGGCTTTACCGGAGGTATTTGCCATCAAGCCACGCATACCGGCCAGCTGACGGATCTGGTTCATGCTACCACGCGCACCGGAGTTCGCCATCATATAGATGGGGTTGAACTCATCCAGATAATTCTTCAGCTCATCGGTGACCAGCTTGGTGGTCTCATCCCAGGTATTGATCACCAACTGATAACGCTCGTCCTCGGAGATCAGACCGCGGCGATAGCTGGTCAGAATCTTGGTGATCTTCTTCTCTGCCTCTTCGATCAACTCGTACTTCTTGGGAGGTACGGTCATATCGCTGGCCGCAACGGTAATAGAACCGCGGGTAGAATACTTAAAGCCCTGTGCCTTGACCATATCCAGCATCTCCGCGGTAACGGTGCTACCCTTTTCCTTGATGCAACGATAGATGATCTTATCCAAGGTCTTCTTGGTCACCGTCTCCTGCACTTCCAGATCAAAGATCTTGGCAGGATCGGTACGATCCACCAGACCCAGATCCTGGGGAATGGCATAGTTGAAGATCAACTGACCAACGGTACAATTTACGATACGGCTCTCCATCTTGCCGTTCCATTCACCGGTACGGCGGATACGGATGGGAGCGTGCAGGCCGATAACGCCGTTATCATAAGCGACGATGGCCTCGTCCTCGTTCTTAAACGCCTTGCCTTCGCCCGGCTCATCGTGCTTAACGATGGTCAGGTAGTAAGAACCGAGAACCATATCCTGAGTCGGGACGGTAACAGGATGACCGTCCTGGGGCTTCAACAGGTTATTGGCGGAGAGCATCAGCAAGCGAGCCTCAGCCTGTGCCTCTGCGGACAGAGGTACGTGAACAGCCATCTGGTCGCCGTCGAAGTCGGCGTTAAATGCAGTACATACCAGAGGATGCAGTTTCAGCGCACGGCCTTCGACCAGCACCGGCTCAAACGCCTGGATACCCAGACGGTGAAGGGTCGGTGCACGGTTCAGCAGAACGGGATGATCCTTGATGACGCTTTCCAGCGCATCCCAGACTTCCTTACGCATCCGCTCTACCATCTTCTTGGCAGACTTCACGTTGGTAGCCAGACCGTCGGCAACCAGCTTCTTCATAACGAAGGGCTTAAAGAGCTCGATCGCCATTTCCTTGGGCAGACCGCACTGATAGATCTTCAGTTCGGGACCGACGACGATAACCGAACGGCCGGAATAGTCGACACGCTTACCCAAAAGGTTCTGACGGAAACGACCCTGCTTACCCTTCAGCATATCGGAAAGGGACTTCAGAGGACGGTTATTCTGGCCGGTGACCGGACGGCCGCGACGGCCGTTATCGATCAAGGCGTCAACTGCCTGCTGCAGGATCCGCTTCTCGTTACGGATAATAACTTCGGGAGCGCCCAGCTCCAAAAGTCTCTTCAGACGGTTATTACGGTTAATGACCCGACGATAGAGATCATTCAGGTCGGAGGTGGCGAAACGGCCGCCATCCAACTGAACCATCGGACGGATCTCGGGAGGAATGACCGGAATGGCATCCATGATCATCCACTCGGGGCGGTTGCCGGAAAGACGGAACGCCTCCACGACCTCAACGCGCTTTACAAGGCGGCTCTTCTTCTGACCGGACGCAGTTTCCAGCTCCTCTTTCAGCTCGGTTGCCAACTCATCCAGATCGATCTCGCTGAGCAGCATCTTGATCGCCTCAGCACCCATCAGCGCCTTAAAGTCGTCCTCATAACGCTCGGTATACTGCGCATATTCGGTATCGTTCAAAATCTGCTTTTTCTGGAGCGGCGTATTGCCGGGATCCACAACGATATAAGAATCGAAGTACAGAACCTTCTCCAGATCCTTAGGAGAAACGTCCAGCATCAGACCCATCCGGGCAGGGATGCCCTTGAAGTACCAGATATGAGATACGGGGGCAGCCAGCTCGATATGACCCATCCGCTCACGGCGCACCTTGGCTTTGGTCACTTCAACGCCGCACTTTTCGCAGATCTTACCTTTAAATTTAATTCTCTTATATTTGCCGCAATGGCACTCCCAGTCCTTGGTAGGCCCAAAGATCTTTTCGCAGAAAAGACCGTCCTTTTCAGGCTTCAGGGTCCGGTAGTTGATGGTTTCGGGCTTGGTTACCTCACCATAGGACCACTCACGGATCTTATCGGGGGAAGCAAGGCCGATCTTTACGGCTTCAAACGTATTGAATTCCATATATTAAATAGACTCCTTTCGCACTAAATCCTGCCAGACGATCAATCATCAAACAACTTCAGATCATCATCCTGATCTTCGTTGCTCTCATCGTCCTGCAGATCGTTCCGGTCGCCCTCGTCCTCATCGTCGGACCAGTCACCGAAATCGCCGTCGTCCATTTCTTTGCCATCTTCCTCGCCGGGAGCGGCAGGCTCATCGTCATCGTCAAACATATTGACCATGTCGGCGCCGTCCTTTGCTCTCTCGCGGAAGCGTGCTTCGTAGATATCGTCATCGTCGTCCTCGAAGGAGTCACGCAGATCGATCTCTTCCATATTGTGATCCAGGCACTTGAAGTCCAGACCCAAAGACTGCAGCTCTTTCACCAAAACCTTGAAGGATTCGGGGATGCCGGGCTCGGGGATGTTCTGACCCTTTACAATAGCCTCGAAGGCCTTGACACGGCCGACCACATCGTCGGACTTCACGGTCAGGATCTCCTGCAGGGTAGAAGCAGCGCCGTAAGCCCCCAGCGCCCAAACTTCCATCTCACCGAAACGCTGACCGCCGAACTGCGCCTTACCACCCAAGGGCTGCTGGGTAACCAGGCTGTACGGACCGGTAGAACGGGCATGGATCTTATCGTCAACCAGATGGTGCAACTTCAAGAAGTACATATAACCAACGGTTACCGGATTATCAAAGGGCAGACCGGTACGTCCATCATAGAGGATGGTCTTACCGTCTTCACGCTTGCCGGCTTCCTTCAGACAGTTGCGGATATCGCTGTCCACGGCGCCGTCGAAGACCGGGGTCATGACCTTCCAGCCGAGTGCCTTCGCAGCATAGCCCAAGTGCACTTCCAATACCTGACCGATATTCATACGGGAAGGTACGCCCAAGGGGTTCAAGACGATATCCAGCGGAGTGCCGTCCGGCAGGAAGGGCATATCCTCCTGCGGCAGGATCCGGGAAATAACACCCTTATTACCATGGCGGCCTGCCATCTTATCGCCGACGCTGATCTTACGCTTCTGCGCGATATAGACACGAACCACCTTATTCACGCCGGGAGAAAGTTCGTCGCTATTCTCCTGGGTAAAGATCTTAACGTCCACGATGGTGCCGTACTCACCGTGGGGAACACGCAGAGAGGTATCACGGACTTCGCGAGCCTTTTCACCGAAGATGGCGCGGAGCAGCTTTTCCTCAGCAGTCAGCTCGGTCTCACCCTTGGGGGTAACACGACCGACCAAAATATCGCCGGAGTGAACCTCTGCACCGATACGGATGATACCGCTGGCATCCAGATCCTTCAATGCATCCTCGCCCACGTTGGGAACGTCACGGGTGATCTCTTCGGGACCCAGCTTGGTGCTTCTGGCTTCGATCTCGTATTCTTCGATATGAATAGAGGTATAAATATCCTCTTTCACCAGACGCTCGTTCAACAGAACAGCATCCTCGTAGTTATAACCTTCCCAGGTCATAAAGCCGATCAGCATATTGCGACCCAGCGCGATCTCACCGTTCTGGGTAGAGGGACCGTCTGCAATGATCTGGTCTGCCTCGATCATCTCGCCAACGCTGACGATGGGCTTCTGATTGATACAGGTACCCTGGTTGGAACGCAGGAACTTGGTCAGCTCGTAGGTATCCTTCTCGCCGCCACCCACATTGATGACGATCTTATCAGCGGATACGTACTCTACCGTACCGGCACGCTTAGAAACGATACAAACACCGCTATCGTGGGCGATCTTATACTCCATACCGGTACCGACGACAGGAGCCTCGGGACGCAGAAGGGGCACAGCCTGACGCTGCATGTTTGCACCCATCAATGCACGGTTTGCGTCGTCGTTCTCCAGGAAGGGGATCATGGCGGTCGCGGAGGATACCATCATCCGGGGAGAAACGTCAACGTAATCAATAAACTTACCCTCAACCTCGATGATCTCATCGCGGCGACGAGCGGTAACACGCTCACGGACAAAGCAACCATTCTCATCCAACGGCTCATTCGCCTGGGCGATGGTATATGCATCCTCTACGTCGGCGGTCATATACACGATCTCGTCGGTAACCTTACCGCTCTCCTTATCCACCTTGCGATAGGGAGCCTCGATAAAGCCGTACTCATTGATCCGGGCATAGGAAGCCAGGTAGGAGATCAGACCGATGTTCGGACCTTCAGGGGTCTCGATGGGGCACATTCTGCCGTAATGGGTATAGTGAATATCGCGGACTTCGAAGCCTGCGCGGTCACGGCTCAAACCGCCGGGACCCAGCGCAGAAAGACGACGCTTATGGGTCAACTCAGCCAGAGGGTTATTCTGATCCATGAACTGAGAAAGCGGAGAAGAACCGAAGAACTCTTTAATAGCAGCTACGACGGGGCGCACGTTGATCAATGCCTGGGGAGTCACAGACTCGGTATCCTGCAGGGACATTCTCTCTTTAATGGTACGCTCCATCCGGGCAAAGCCGATACGGAACTGGTTCTGCAACAGCTCGCCTACGCCGCGGATACGACGATTGCCCAAGTGGTCGATATCGTCAAAAGAGCCCACACCATAGGTCAAGCCGATCAGGTAGCTGACGGTAGCCAGCATATCGTCTACGATGATATGCTTGGGAATCAGCTCATTACGGCGCAGCTCACACTGCTCCTTGATCTGCTCGTCATTTTCGCAGCTTTCGAGGATCTCTTTCAGAACGGTGAAACGGACCCGTTCGTTGAGCCCACACTCGGCGGGATCGAAAGAGAGGAATTTAGAGGCATCGACCATACCGTTGGAGAATACATTAATAACGGTATCAGCCACCTGGATCTTGACGTTGAATACGCCGGCATCCTCGATGATCTGAGCCAGAGCGCGGTCGATCTTAACACCGGCATCTGCCAGCACCTCACCGGTCATGGGAGCCACGACCGGCTCTGCGGTGACGTGATGAACCAGACGCTCAGCCAGCGCCATCTTCATATTATATTTATAGATACCCACGCGAGACTGATCGTAACGCTTATCGTCGAAGAAAAGGTTGGTCAAATGGGTGACCGCACTTTCCACTGCCGCCGGCTCGCCGGGACGCAGCTTGCGGTAAACTTCGATCAAGCCTTCGTTAATATCGTGAGCCGTATCCTTCTCCAGGGTCTTAGTGATATAGGGGCCTGCACCGAAGAGATCAGTGATGGTCGCATTATCGCCCAGGTTCAGATGAGAGAAGGGGCTATAGTTATCGCGTGCAGCAAAGTAACCCAAGGCACGCACAAAGGTGGTGATGGGCAGTTTGCGGTTCTTATCAATACGGGTATAGATAACGTCGAAGGAATCGGTCTCATACTCCAGCCAAGCACCGCGGTTAGGAATCACCTGGGTCTTATAAAGGGGATTACCGCCCTTATCCAGCTCCTTGGCATAGTAGATACCCGGGGAACGAACCAACTGGGATACAACGACACGCTCTGCGCCGTTGATGACAAAGGTACCGCTCTCGGTCATCAGGGGGAAATCACCCATATAGATCTCCTGCTCCTTCAGCTCGCCGGTCTCGTTATTGGTCAAACGAACCAACGCCTGAATGGGAGCGGCATAGGTGGTGTCCCGAGACTTACACTCAATCACGCTATACTTCGGGGGCTCGTTCATGGTGAAGTCCAGAAAATCCAGCACCAGGTTGCCGGAATAATCCGTGATGGGAGAAACATCCTCAAAGACTTCCTTCAGACCCTGATCCAAAAACCATTGGTAGGAGTCCTTCTGGATCTCAATGAGGTTCGGCATTTCCAAGATCTCGTCGATCTTGTTAAAGCTCATTCGTGTGTTTTTGCCCAAGACTTTCTCTTTCGGCATCAATCAATCACTCCGTTTCTTTTATATTAGATCCTTTTTTAAACAATCTTCGCGATCAATAAGGAAAATTTCTCTGTTTTGCACGATAAAACCGTAAAATTTCTTGGAAATTTCTACAATTCAATCGCTTTCCAGGCGATACTTTTCCATTATGATACAGTCTAATATTGTAGCATTTGTCCATCAACTTGTCAAGCACTAATTTTTAAAAAAATGCCGTCTATCGACGGCAACTTTTTTCTATTAAGGGTTTTAATACACTGTAAACGCTTGAAAATCAATATTTTTCTGTTATAATCTTTATAAGCGAGGTGATAAGCATGATAAAAATTGATTTCCGAAAAGAAACCAAAAGAGTCTCTAATTTTTGGAACAACATTCACTTCCACCCCACCGATGCCATTGAGGACGAATGGGGACAGGTTATTTTAAATAACGTAGCAAAAGACCGGGTGGCCGATACGATCCGGATGCACGTCATGCTGGAGGACATCGTATCCCGCGATGAAAGCGGTCGTTTCAACTACGACTACACCCTCATTGACCAGCGGCTGGATTTCTTGTTGGGGCATGGCTTTACTCCTACGCTTTGCTTTTTTGCCATACCGCCCTGCATTGCCGAGAACCCGGAGGGCTGGGGCAGTTCTCACGCCACCGGCGCAACCCGGTATAAGGGCAAGCGCATCTGCGCATCTCCGCCGAAGGACTATGCCGACTGGGAGGAGATCTGCTATCAAACGGCGCTTCATCTCGTCCTCCGCTACGGCATCGACAACGTCAAAAAATGGGATCTACAATGCTACAACGAACCGGACATGCCTGGATTTTGGATGAGTGATGCCGGAGAGCGTTACGATCCGGTGGCGGTAAATAAGCGAATGGAGGCATACATCAAGCTTTATGCCGCCTTCGCCGCCGGCATGGATCGGGCAGATCCGACGCTACGAATCGGCGGTTGCTCTCTTGCCAGTAGCCTTGACTTTTTAGAAGGGTTTCTTTCCTTCCTCAAGGAAACCGGAACTCATGCAGATTTCATTTGTGTTCACGCCTACGGTGCAAAGCCGGATAAAGCCCAAGCAGGTGAAACGCCCCTTTCTGCCGAAAGCGTTCCCGGCCGCGTTCGGGAGTATGCCGCGCTGGTTCGGAAATATTTTCCGGATGAAAAAGACCTTATCATGGATGAATGGGGCATGATGAGCCGAGGCTTTTGTAACCGGCACCACTTCCCCATCACCATCGCGCGAGAGACCAGTGCCTTTGCCGCCTATATGGGCAAAATGATTGCCCGGATGATCGCAGACGGTCCTCTGCTCAAAAAGCTGATCATCTGCCTTTCCGGTCAGCATGAGATGACGGAAGAATTTACCGGCTATCGCGGTTTCTTTACCTTAAACGGCATTCCCAAGCCCATCTATCACGCCTATAAGCTCTGCCGCAAGCTGGGAGAGCAATTCTTGAAGGCGGAAAGCGGAAATCCGGAGCTTGCCGTCCTGGCCACCCGGGAGGGAGAGAACCTTTCCATCCTTCTCGCTTACGCCCAAGAGCATTTTGAAGAAGATCATCCCGACTTAAAGGACACCTTAACAATAGACGGTCTTGAGGGAAATTATCAAGTTACCACCTGGAAGATCGATCAAGACCACGCTTGTCCTTATACCTTATTTAAAAAAGAAGAGATGCCCATCATCCCGGACGAAGAACAGCGCGAGCGCTTGATGAAGGCATCTGAATTGATTCCGGAGCAGTCCGTAGTATGCGCCAACGGAAAGCTGGAGCTCCCCATCGCCTGCACCGCGAATGCATTGATTTTAATTGAACTGAAAAAAGCATAAAAAAATAACCGTTTCCGAAAGGAAACGGTTATTTTTTTGATTTGATTAAACCTTCTGCTTAACGCGAGCGGCCTTACCAACACGGTCACGCAGATAATAGAGCTTCGCACGGCGAACCTTACCGCTGCGAACCAGCTCAACCTTAGCAACGTTGGGGGAATGAACCAGGAAGGTTCTCTCCACACCGCAGCCATAGGCTACACGGCGAACGGTAAAGGTAGAAGAAATACCGTTGTTGTGCTTTGCGATGATGGTACCCTCAAATGCCTGGATACGCTCTTTGTTACCCTCTTTGATCTTCACGCTGACACGCACGGTGTCACCAACGTTCAGAACGGGAACTTCGGTCTTTAATTGCTCATTCGTAACTGCTTTCAATAAATCCATTTTACAGTTCCTCCTTCATCATCGGACATTCGTGCGAGCAAACAGCAGAGGACTATCCGTTTTATGCTGAAATATTGTAACACATCAAATTATAAATTGCAAGTGTTTTTTTGATTTTCTTTTACATTTTTTCAGGGGCATCAATTCCCATCAAAGACAGCGCGTTTGCGATGACGTTTTTGGTGGCAATACAAAGGGTCAGACGCGCCTGCTGAACGGCAGGCTCCTCACCCTTGATGCGGCAAGCGTTATAGAAACTATGGAAGCAACCTGCCACCTGCATGACGTAGTGGTTCAGCCGAGAGGTCTCCAAGGCATCGGCGCAACCGACGATCTCCTCGGGGAAGTTGGCAACGGCGCGGATCAGCGCACGCTCCTCCTCGGTCTGATACTGACCGGCCTCGATCTTACCGCCCTCATAGGTCACACCCAACTCCTCCAGGGTGCGGATGATACTGCAAATTCTTGCATGGGCGTACTGCACGTAATAGAGGGGGTTCTCGTTATCCTGCTTCAACGCCAGATCCAGATCAAAGTCCATGGCGCTGTCGCAACGGTTGAGGTTAAAGAAGAACCGGGCGGCATCTGCCGGGATCTCGTTCAAAAGATCCGCCAGAGTGACGCTCTTACCGGTACGCTTACTCATCCGGAAGGGCTCGCCGTCCTTCATCAGCCGAACCAACTGCATCAAGACAAACTGCAGCTTTTCCTGATCCTGACCGATGGCCGCCATGGCCGCTTTAAAGCGCAAGGTATGGCCGTGGTGGTCGGCACCGAAGACGTCGATACACCGATCGAATTTCCGCTTTTCAAATTTATTGCGATGATATGCGATATCCACTGCATAGTAGGTATAGAAGCCGTTTGCCTTGACCAGCACTTCGTCCTTTTCACAGCCGAACTCGGTGGCCTTGAACCACTTGGCGCCTTCCTGCTCGTACATCCAGCCCCGATCCTCCAGCAGCTTGACCGTCTCGGCCACGTAGCCGCTCTCATGGAGGGTGGACTCCAGGAACCATTCGTCAAAGTGGATCTTATACTTGGCAAGATCCTCTTTCATCTTTGCAATATTGTTTGCCAGACCGAAGGAGATCAGCTTGGGGGTCACCACCTCTTCCGCTTCCTCGGCAGCCTCGGGGTGCGCCTCTAAATAGGTCTTTGCCAGCACCTTGATGTCGTCGCCGTGGTAGCCGTTTTCGGGGAACTCCACCGACTCCTCGCCATGCAGCAACTGCTGCAGACGGGTATAAAGGGAAAGCCCGAAAAGGGAGACCTGGTTGCCGGCGTTATTGACGTAGAACTCCTTATGAACGTCTGCACCTGCCCAAGCCAAAACGTTGGCAAGGCTATCGCCCACGACGCCGCCGCGTGCGTTACCCATATGCATGGGGCCGGTGGGGTTGGCGGAAACGAACTCCACCATCACCTTCTGGCCCTTGCCCTCATCAGAGCTGCCGTAGGTCTCGGGCTCGGCCTCCACCGCAGCGATGACCTCGCTGTACCACTTGGGCGCATAGAAGAAATTGAGGAAGCCGGGGCCGGCAATCTCGGCGCGC
>JAZNVY010000243.1:0-3679 GCA_045593105.1 Eubacteriales bacterium | reverse complement strand
GGAAAGGTTGGTCAGCCCTGCTTCGGCGACGGTGGTCACCTTTTCCAGCGTATGCTTCCCCTTTTGGGTCATGACGCTGACGCCCTGGGTGGATTTCGTGGTCTTCTGCGGAATGAGCGCGGAATGAACCACCAGTCCCTTTTGATTATCAGAGATCAGCAGCAGGTCGGCGTCCTCCAAAAGCTGCAGGGTGCCGATCAAGGGGGATTTATCGCTATAGGCGTTGATCAGCCGTTTACGGTTGGTGACCGTTTTATAGGAGGAGAGGGGAACCTTAGCGCCCTTACCGTTCTCAAAGAAGAAGAGCATATCGCCGCTATAATCTGCGGTCACCGCCATGGCGACGACGGTTTCGTCCTGCTCCATCTCCAGCTTGGCCGGGAGATAGTCGCCCAGGAGGCTTGCCTTGGTATCTTCAAAATCATAGCCCTTGGCTTTATAGGCGTTCTGCTTACTGGTGAAGAAGATCAGCTCCGCCTTATTGGTGGATTCCACCGCGCGTCGGAGGCCGTCTCCATCCTTATACTTCTGGGCGCTATTCATTCTAAGAGAGTTGGGCTGGATCTTTTTGAAGTAGCCCTCTCTGGAGAGGAAGTAGGTAACGGGATAGTCCTCGATATGGTCGGTCTCGTCCACCTCCTCCAGCTGATCCTCATAGACCAGCTCGGTCTTACGGGGAGAGGCGTACATCTTTTTCACCCGCTTGAGGTCGCTTTCGATGAGGCGGTTGATCTTCGTCCGGCTCTTGAGGATCGCTTCCATTTCGGCGATCTCCTTTTCCAGGTCGGTGATCTCCTCCAAGCGGTTGAGGATATACTCCTTATTCAGATAGCGCAGTTTAATATTGGCGATGTATTCCGCCTGGATCTCATCCACACCGAAGCCGATCATCAGGTTGGGAACCACCTCTTCGTCGCGCTCGGTCTCCCGGACGATCTTGATGGCCTTATCAATATCCAAGAGGATCTTTTTAAGACCCACCAAGAGATGGAGTTTTTCCTTTGCCTTTTGCAGATTGAAATAGGTACGGCGTTTGATACATTCCGTACGGAACGCCACCCATTCCTCGATCAGCTGTCGGACACCCAGTACCTGAGGGGTGCCGGCGATGAGGACGTTGAAGTTACAGCCGAAGCTATCCTCCAGCGGAGTCATCTTAAAGAGCTTTGCCATCAGTTTTTCGGGGTCGGTGCCGCGCTTCATCTCGATGGAGATGCGCATACCGTTTTTATCCGACATATCCTTGACGTCGTTGAGCTCCTTCAGCTTACCAGCCTTATAAAGCTCGATGATCTTATCAATGATCGCTTCAACGGTGGTGGTATAGGGGATCTCGTTGACCCAGATGATGTTGCCTTCTACCTCGTAGTGTGCACGGACGCGGATGGAGCCGCGGCCGGTCTCATAGACTTCCTTGATCTGGGACTGGTTGACCAAAAGCTTACCGCCGGTGGAAAAGTCCGGTCCGGGCATGGTCTGCTCGATGGGGTGGTCGGGATTCTCCATCAGGGCGATGACGGTATCGCAGACCTCTCCCAAGTTAAAGGAGCAGATATTGGATGCCATACCGACGGCGATACCCTGGTTAGGGGTGGTCAGAATAGTAGGGAAGGAGACCGGCAAAAGGGTCGGCTCGGTGGTGGAATTATCATAGTTGGGGACGAAGTCCACCGTATCCCGGTCGATATCGCCGAATACTTCCTTACAGATAGGCGCCAGCTTGGCCTCGGTATAACGGGAGGCGGCGTATGCCATATCCCGGGAATAGACCTTACCGAAGTTCCCCTTGGACTCCACGAAGGGCAGGGGCAGGGCTTCGTTACCGCGCGCAAGACGCACCATCGTCTCATAGATGGCGCCGTCGCCATGGGGGTTGAGCTTCATGGTGGCGCCCACGATATTGGCGCTCTTGACCAGCCCACCGTTCAAAAGGTTCATCTTATACATGGTATAGAGCAGTTTGCGGTGAGCGGGCTTGAGACCGTCGATCTCCGGAATGGCACGGGAGAGGATGACGCTCATGGCGTAGGGCATATAGTTGGTCTCCAGGGTCTCCACCACGCCCATGGGAATCGGCGGCTTTTCGATATATTCTTTTTGTGTTACTTTTTTCTTCTTCATATTCTCTCCTTAGGATAAGTCTAAGTCGTCGAGATAAAGGTGGCCGTTGGCGGCGATATAATCTTTTCTGCCGGCCAGGTTATCACCCAAGAGGATATCGAACATTTCTGCCGTTTCCTGCACGCCGGAGGGGGTTACCTTGATCAGCCGGCGGGTCTCGGGGTTCATGGTGGTCTGCCACATCATATCCGGTTCGTTTTCGCCAAGACCTTTGCTCCGCATGATCTTGACCTTATGACCTTCCAATTTCTGGAGGATCTCCTCTTTTTCCTTTTCAGTATAGGCAAAATAGGTATTCTTTTTGGTCTGGTCGGTGATCTCAAAGAGGGGGGATTCTGCAATATAGACATAGCCCTCCTCGATCAGCGTGGGGGTCAGGCGGTACAGCATGGTCAAAATCAGCGTGCGGATCTGGAAGCCGTCCACGTCTGCATCGGTGCAGATGATGACCTTATTCCAGCGCAGGGCGGAAAGGTCGAAGGGCGGAATACCCTTGGCGGTCTTGCCGCTGATCTCCACGCCGCACCCCAGCACCTTCAGAAGGTCGGTGATGACGTCGCTTTTGAAGATCTTGGCATACTCCGCTTTAAGGCAATTAAGGATCTTACCCCGAACCGGCATGATGGCCTGGAAAAAGCTATCCCGTCCGGTCTTACAGGAGCCCAGCGCGGAGTCACCCTCCACGATATAGATCTCCCTTTTGGAGACGTCTTTTGTCTGGCAGTCACAAACTTTTGGATGCGGTTTGCCATATCAATAGTGCCGGAGAGGGTCTTTTTGATATTGATCCGCTCTTTCTCGCTCTTCTCCCGGGCACGTTTATTGATCAGCACCTGGTTGGTGATCTTTTGCGCCTCGTTCGGATTTTCGATAAAGTAGATACGCAGATTTTGACGGAGAAAATCGGTGGTACATTCTTGAATAAACTTATTGGTGATGCTCTTTTTGGTCTGGTTCTCATAAGAGGTGATGGTGGAGAAGCAGTTGGAGACCAGCACCAGGCAGTCGGAGACGTCGTTGAAGGTGATCTTACTCTCACCCTTATTGTACTTGCCGTTATTTTTCAGGTAGGCGTCGATCTCTGCGACGAAGGCGATCTTAGCCGCCTTATCCGGTGCGCCGCCATGCTCCAGAAAACTGGAGTTATGGTAGTACTCGATGAGGTTGACCCGGTTGGAAAAGGCGACGCAGCAGGAAAGCTTGACCTTATATTCCGGACGATCCTCCCGATCGCGGCCCATCCGTTCGTCCTGCCAAAAGACCGGCTGGGAAAGGGCGTCCTCCCCCAAAAGCTCCCGGGTATAGTCCAAGATACCCTCTTTATAGCAATATTCCTTGGTCTCAAAGCCCTTCTCGGTTTCATTTTTAAAGATAAAGGTCAGCCCGGCGTTGACCACCGCCTGCTTTTGCAGGATGTCCTCATAATAGGCGGCATCTACTGCAATGTCGGTGAAGACCTCCCGATCCGGCTTCCAATGGATCACCGTACCGGTGCGTTTGCCTGCGAAGGGTTCTTCTGCAAGACCGCCGATATTGAAGCCCTTTTCAAAATGGAGGG
>JAZNVY010000242.1:0-1859 GCA_045593105.1 Eubacteriales bacterium | reverse complement strand
AGAGTTCCTCCAAAAGGATGGCGCGGTTTTCGCGGTAGATGCTGAAATCCGCCGTCTCCTCGGCACATTCCGCCACGGTAAACTGCAAAAGACTGGGGGCGCAGACAAAGCCCAAGGCACGTCCTGCACCGCAGATGGCGGCATAGACGTCGCCGCTATTCTTCATGGTCGGCGAGACCAGGATATAGCCGATCCGCTCACCGGGAAGGGAAACCGCCTTACTGAAGGAATAGCAGACCAGGGTATCATCATAGAACTTGGTGGCATAGGGGACCTCTCCCCCATTCCAAACCAGCTTACGGTAGGGTTCATCGGCAATGAGATAAATGACACGGCCGAATTCTTCCTCTTTTGCGCGAAGCAAACCACCGAGACGACTGAGATCCTCTGCCGGGATGATGACGCCGGTGGGATTATTGGGAGAATTGATGATCAACGCTTTGGTCTGCGGCGTAATGCTCCGCTCCAAAGCATCAAAATCCAATTGGAAATCCGGCTTACGGCAGGGCACCTCCACCAAGGTGGCACCGGCGTGCTCCGCAAAGACCCGATATTCCGGGAAATAGGGTGCCAATACCAGGACTTCGTCCCCCGGCTGGGTGATCGCCGCAAGAGAGATCGTCAGCGATGCGGCGGCACCGCAGGTCATATAGATGAGTTCCCAGCGAACACCGGCATCAAACTCCCGGTTGATCCCCTCCGCCAGCTTCTGACGGACTGCCGGATCACCGGCGGCGGCGGTATAGCCATGAAGCAAAACGGGATCCCCCTCATCCAGCAAACGGCGCATGGTATCCGTCACCTTTTCGGGCGCCGGGACGCTGGGATTGCCGATGCTGAAATCAAAGACGTTCTCCGCCCCGATCTCCGCCTTCCGGCGCTTGCTATATTCAAAGATCTCCCGGATCACCGAGCTTTTTTTGCCCAGCTCCAGCATTTTCGGTGTGATATCCATTTCCTTCATCCTTTTTAAAATATAAAAACCCGCATCCTGCTATGCTTTCATGCACGAGGAATTGCGGGCTTTCTGATTCTTCCGTTTTATCGGTCGGTAGTCAGAAAGTCCGTACTGCTATAATAAAATCGAAAACATACTTTAGTCATTTCTGCTACCCTTTCTTAAAAATATTATTAATATTATAGTACTCTATTCTTCCCTTTGTCAAGGATTTATACAAAAAAAGTGCGATTATATCGCACTTTTTTCCGTTTCACGAAGATGATTGGTCAATAAGGCCAAAGAGGCGGAAAGATTTTCATAATGCACCTTGACGTCCTCCGGTACTTTCAAGGGAATGGGAGCAAAATTCCAGATGGAACGGATACCGCAGCTGACCAAGCGATCGCAGACCTCCTGGGCGGCTTGCTTGGGGACGGTGATGATCCCCAATTCCACCGGCTGCTGAGCGCAGAACCGCTCCAGATCATCGAGAGAAAGGATGGGGCGACCTGCGGCCTGGGTTCCGATCACCGCTTGATCGGTATCAAAGCCGGCGGCAATATAAAGACCGAAATCTGAAAAGCCCTCCTGCTTCATCAAGGCGTGCCCCAGCTCCCCTGCGCCGACCACGATGGCGCGGTAAAGGGTATTATAGCCCAGGAAATTCTCCAAGGCGCAGATCAAGGTCGAAACCACGTACCCGGTCTTGGGACGCCCTACCGCACCGCTGGCATAGCTCAGCTCTTTGCGGACCAACACTTCCCCCAACCCCAGCTCATGCGCGATGGTGGTGGCGGAAATGCGGGTCACCTCTTTGGGCAACTGCTTTAAGTAATATAAGTACATCGACAGTCTGCGAAACACTGTCAGCGTCATATTCATGAAGTTCTTCCCTTTCAAAAAATAATATGTGAAAAAT
>JAZNVY010000241.1:0-1856 GCA_045593105.1 Eubacteriales bacterium | reverse complement strand
CGTATTCAAAAATGCAAGGTCTATACCGACGCTTTGGACTGGACCCTCTCCGAACAGATCGAAAATGCCCTCACCGGGGTACGCTTTGCAAAAGATGCCCTTAAAATTGCTCTTGGAACACACCCATACCAAGAAGATCTTCTGGGTTTGCTAATATAAAAAAGGGGATGTAAAAAAGTCCGGAACGCAAAAAGCAAGAAAGAACACAGAAAAATATAGATTTATAAAAGTTTTCATATCCCCTAAAAAAGGGGCTGTAAAAAAACTTTCGTTTTTTTACAGCCCCTTTTTTTGATTTAATTCAGGGTCGTAGGGAGTGCCGCGTCCATCATATTACTGCCATAATAGGCGTCGTTGCCGCTTACATCAAACTGCGGTACTGCAACTCTCTTAAACAACAGGGTGGAAACAAATGCCAGCAAAAGCAATACGGCCAACACCACCGCAATGACGATGGCCGCGATCTTTCCGGCACCGGAGGATTTTTTCTGAACCCCCGACTCGATCCGACGGATCGCCATGATGCATTTCTTCAAAAGTCCCTGCTCCTCTGCCGAAAGGGCTTCTCCGCTTTCTGCCAGAAGGTCACCGCAACGCACCGCCTCCCGGAAGGCCGGCAATGCGGCTTGATCGTTTGCCGCAGAAAAGCCCTGCGCCGCATGGTAGCCCATCCGATCTCTGATGGCTAAGAGTTGACCTCTCTCCGCCGCCTTATTCAAATAGTCGTTTGCGTCTTCGGCCCGATGACTCAAGGCATAGCGGCACATTGCCGGAGCATAGCCGGCCTCTGCCGAGGCCTTCAAGAGCGGGGAATAGGGCTCTTCCGTATCCTGCCCCTCTGCATACCGATCTACATAAAGATACTGCGCCGCTCTCACGCCGCTATCCGCCATACTCTTCAAGCTTTCCCGATCGGTGGCATCGGTAATGCCCGCCTTGATGCCTTCCATCTCGTCCTCTACGCGATAGCTCTTAAAGGTGGCGCAATCGGTACGGACGGTATTGCGATACTCGCTCTGCTTCAGCAGCGCTTCGGGGGTGTGCTCATGGTCAATGGTGTGCTCCGCCACAAGGCGCATATTCTTGACGGCGACAAACAAGCCGAAAATTCCAAAGGTGATCACCGTCAAAAAGCCCCACAGCAGGTACTTCAAGAAGAACTTACCCAGCGTGCCGGTGAAGACCAGCCGGCGGGAATCTACCACCGTATGCTCCGTCATCCAACGGGTGCGAATGAGTACGCCCCATACCACGCCCACCACGGGGACGATGGTCACAAGTCCTGCCAGAATATTGGTGCCGATAAAGCCCCAGATGCGACCGTCGAAATAACTGTTGTTATCTTCTTCGCCCACAAAATGCGTATGCTTGGTGATCCAGCGATTGATGGCAAGCGCCATCCAAAAACCGTAGATACCAAAGGTAATCAGGGTCAAGAAGCTCCACAAAAGAAACCGCCCGATCAGCTGAACACCCGTACCGTCAAAGTACATCCGTTTGCCGCAAACGATGGTGTGCTTCGCCTTCCAACGCTGCATCAAACAACACATCCAGGGAAAGGCGATGCCAAGCGTGATCATCGTCACAAACCCGACCAGGATGGAATATCCGATGAATGCAAAATAACCACCGTCAAAATACGAGCGATCCTCGGTAGGGGCATTCTGATCCTTACCCTTACTTACCGCCAATGCCACGACTGCCGCAATCACGGCAATCAACGCTACTGCGCTGATAATGAAAATTAAACTTGTCGCTACTTTCATATTATTTCCCTCCTTTGGCAGTGCCCTGCCTTTATAAGCATAACACAGTTTTCGACAAATTACAACCGTTCCCTTTTCTCGTTTTAAGCT
>JAZNVY010000240.1:0-6565 GCA_045593105.1 Eubacteriales bacterium | reverse complement strand
TCCTACAGAAAATGTCGTAAAATTGTTTCAAGACTCCCGAACAGAAGGAAGAAGAATACGCCTTGAAATTAACGGAGTTATAAGACACGTGCAGATAGCCTGATGGGTTCGAAAAGGTTTGTTTTTTAATCTTCTAATTACAGAATTTGAAATTTTCTGTTTTCAGTCCATCTGACAAAAAAAATGCGACCTCGAAAAGCCGCATAAATACTAGGTTTTATAATAAAAACACCATTGAGTCTGAACTTGAGGGTTCAGATTTCAATGGTGTCTTTAGATGGTGGAGGCGAGGGGAGTCGAACCCCTGTCCGAAAACCCATTCATGCAACTTTCTACGCGTGTAGTTTATCTATTAAAATTCCCGCATCCGACCGCCGACAAACAGGCTGACGGACTTGGTAGCTTCATATTACATTTCCGGGGCAAAGCTTAGCCGAAAACGTTCACCACTAAAATGACACCCCAAATGCGCCCGTGGTCCCTCGCACCGGGATGACGCCGCTAATTAAGCAGCGTAAGCTAATTTATTATTGTTAGCGTTTATTTTTAAGTTACACATTTTTAGGTGGTTGTGCGCCACCACGCGCTTATCACACTTCAAGATCCCCGTCGAAACCTTTACGCCCCCATGGGATCCTATTTATTTTACACTCCATTGGTGAAAAAATAAATAGGATTTTTTTTAATTTTCAGTAAAAACTGTTTCCTTGAGGAAGAGAATGCTATCGGCCATCCAGGCACGGGGACGCTTCTCTAAGTGAGCAGGCTTGTAATTTTTTGCTGTCCGCTCATCGGAAAGCGAAAGTCCGTGAGGGCCGGTGGGATAGATGTGCAATTCAAAGGGGATTGCTTTTTCCGCTAATGCCTCTGCCATCATGATAGAATTCATGACCGGAACGGCGGCGTCTTGGACGGTATGCCAAAGGAAGGTGGGAGGATAGCTTTCAGTCACCTGCTTTTCAAGGGATACGAGATCCAACTGTTCTTGAGAAGCATCCTCGCCGACCAGGCGATTGAAGGAACCGCGATGCGCCCAAGGACCGGAGGTGATGACCGGGTAGCAAAGGATGGCGGCATTGGGCTTGCAAAGTTCGATGTCGCCAAATGCCTTTTTAGCAAAGTCTGCGTTCCAGAACGCTCCGACCGAAGCGGCCAGATGACCGCCGGCAGAAAAGCCGCAGACAGCAATGCGGTCGGGATTGACATCCCATTCCTCGGCATTTTCCCGGATAATCTTAATGGCGGTCAATGCTTCCAAAACGCAGGTGGGAAATCCTGCGTTTTCAGCGACGGAATAGCGGAGGACAAAAGCGGCCATATCGGCGGCCACGTACTGCAATGCGATCGGTTCTGCTTCACGGTCAGAACAATGACCGTATCCGCCGCCTGGACAGATCAAAACTGCCGGACGCTTGCGGTTAATATCGATCGACTCGAAATTTGAGGGGATATAGCAAGTAAGGGTAGGTTGATATTTTGAGATCTTAGGCAGATCCAAGGTAAAACACTTCATTTTTTTCTCCTTATTGATTGCGCTGCTTCAAGCGCACTTCCATTTCTCGATTGGCTTCTTTTTTTGCGATGGTATCACGCTTATCGTAATTCTTTTTACCGCGGCAAAGCCCCAGCTCTACCTTGACTTTTGCGCCGCTGAAATAAAGGGAGAGGGGGATCAGAGTCAATCCGTCCTGCTTGGTTTTGCCAAAAAGCGTCATGATCTCCCGTTTGTGCATCAAAAGTTTTTTAAGACGCATGGGATCGCGGTTAAAGATATTACCTTGCTCGTATGGCGAGATATGCATCCCGCGGACGAAAAGCTCACCGTCTTTAAACTCGCAGTAGCTGTCTTTTAAATTGACCTTTCCTTGGCGAATGGATTTGATCTCCGTACCGTAGAGCACAAGTCCGGCTTCGTAGGTGGACAGGACAAAATAATCAAAGGTGGCTTTTTTATTCCGCGCGATATATTTTTTTTCGTCTTTCTTCATTTTAAGCCTCCTTATATGCAATTATAATAACACATTCAAGAAAAAAGTAAAGGATTTTGTTAAAAATTTGTTTGCCAAAATTCGCAAAATGGTGTATAATTAATGCATAGTTGTTCGTTTTGCATTCAAGTAGGAAGGTAAGGTATTTTATGTTTAACGTCGGTGATCGGATCGTCTATCCGATGCACGGAGCAGGTTTTATTGAAGGAATCGTCCAGCAACAGGTGGGCGGTCAGCTGAGAGATTATTTTGATATTCGCATTCATGGCGGAAATATTCGGTTGAAATTGCCGGTTCAGAACGTAAATGTCGTGCATCTGCGTGCGGTGATGAGCGCAGCAGAGGCGCAGGAGATCTTGGGCTATTTTGAGGAACTGGAGATCGACCAAAGCGTACCCTGGGGGAAGCGCTATAAAGAAAATTTGGAGCACCTTAAGACCGGGGACCCGAGAGAGGTCGTCGGCGTCGTCAAGGCATTAATGCTGCGTGATAAAGCGGTGGGGCTTTCTACCGGTGACCGTCAAGTCATGGTCATGGCAAGAAATATTCTTTGCTCGGAGCTTTCGCTTGCATTAGATACCGAGATTTTAGTGTTGCAGAAAAAATTGCAGGAAATGATAGAAGTAGGCTGAAATTCATATTTCAGCCTATTTTTGCAGGAGGATAAATTTATGGCAGATTTCAAGGCGGCGGCCATTCTCGCTTGCGCCGGAAGTGGCAGTCGAATGCGTGGAACTTGCGAAAACAAACTGCTGATCAGCGATGGGGACATCCCTATCGTAGCTTATACGATCAAGGCTTATGAAGAGACTGCAGGAATCGGACTCGTCGTCGTGGCGACGCAAAAAGTGCTGTTTCCTGTATTTAGAGAGATCATCCAAAAATACGGTTTTCATAAAACAGTTTTGGTGCAGGGCGGTGCAACGCGGATGGAATCGGTCCTGAATGGGGCGCGTGTCGTGCCGGAAGGCTATGATCTCTTGGCGATTGGGGACGGTGCGCGTCCGCTTATTCGCCCCGAAGAGATCCAAAAAACTTTAGAAGCCGCCCATAAAAGCGGAGCGGCTGCATTGGGAGTTCATCTGACCGATACGGTGAAAGAAGTAGAGGGCGAAAATATCGTTCGCACTATTCCGCGGGAGCGGTTGGTGGGCATTCAGACGCCCCAGGTCTTTGAACGATCAGCCTATCTGGAGTTGGCGGAAAGAGCGGCGGGTTCCGGTGAGCTTTTCACCGATGATGCGTCGATATTTGAATACTTTGGAAGAAACGTCACCTTCGTAGAAGGGCGGAGAGATAATATTAAAATCACGTTGCCGGAGGATGTTCCTCTGCTTCGGGCTTTGATGGAGGCAAGAAAATGCGAATAGGGCATGGTTATGATGTGCATCGCCTGGTGGAAGATCGTTTGCTGATCTTAGGTGGTGTGGAGATTCCCTTTGAAAAAGGGCTTTTGGGTCATTCAGATGCTGATGTGCTGACCCATGCGTTGATGGATGCATTGCTGGGTGCCGCAGGTCTTGGCGATATTGGCAAGCATTTCCCCGATACCGATCCCCGGTATAAAGGAATCAGCAGTCTGGAATTGCTGCGTCACGTATATACCTTGCTGAGGGAAAAGGGATATTCCTTGGGAAATGCTGATATTACCTTAATCGCGCAGCGCCCCAAGGTGGGTTCCTTTGTTCCGGCGATGCGTAAGAATTTGGCGGAGATCTTGAATTGCGCTGAAGAGCGTTTGAATATTAAAGCTACAACCGAAGAAAAACTTGGATTTACAGGAGAAGGCATCGGTATGGCTTGCCATGCGGTCTGCCTGCTGGAGGAGCATGGTTAAGAGAAAAACGGCGGATTTTAATTCCTTCGTCTGCTTCGATTTTGAGACTACCGGGCTTAGTAAAGAGGCAAAGATCATCGAGATCGGTGCGGTCAAGGTAAAGGATGGCTATTTGGTATCGCGTTATTCCAGCTTGGTGGATCCCGGTGTGATGCTGGATCCGATGATTACGCAGATTACCGGAATTACCGATGAGATGCTGAGCGGGAAACCGACCATTGAGCAGTTAATTCCGTCCTTTTATGCGTTTACGGAAAATCTGCCGTTGGTGGCGCATAACGCCCCCTTTGACTGCCGTTTTTTGGAGCGGGACGCATTGGCGTGCGGATTTCATTTTGATCAGGACGTTTTTGATACGCTGAGCTTTGCCCGTAAAGTATTGCCGAAGCAGCCGTCTTATAAATTGGGGACATTGGCCGCATTGCTGGGAATTCCTTTAAATGATGCCCATCGGGCTTGGTGCGATGCAGAAGCTACGGCTCGATTATATATGCATTTAAAAGCGAAACAATAAAAACTGTATCTACGATTTGTAGAAGAGTGCTTGACGATTAATCCAACTGTGGATTTACAATGCGAATGAATTGTTATATAATGATGAAAAAGGAGGAATTGATTATGTTTGAATTGCCGAAATTGGGAAAAGAAGCAGTTTCTTTAGAGCATTTTCCGACGCGTCATCAGGCGTTTATTTTTAGAGCCTATGAGTACATTCATCCAAAAAAGATTGCTGAAATTTTGAATACTTCCGAGGAGAACGTCCGCAATGCGGCCGCCGAGATGGGTCTGCCGGACTATCAGCCCGGAAACATCTGGATGGATCAGGGTTACATTACCATCATCCGCCGGCTTTGGCATATTCTGCCCTATGAACAATTACTCCAACTGCTTGAAATGGATGCGGAAACGCTGGCCATCACCCTGCGTGAGGATGATTTCTTGGACATCAAATTGAAGGAAAAACCCATTTGTCAGCCGGTGGTATGGCAGGAATTGACCGAAGAGCAAAAGGTGCGTACCGCCAAGATCAAAAAGGTGATGGAGACGGTGGACGTTTCCGGCAGAAAACCCTTTGATTTTCAATATGAAGTACCGGATATCGTTTTTGAGGGTAAAGAGAACTTTAAGACGCGAATGATCTATGCTTTTTCCGGGCTTTATCTTCATGCCTTCGACGTAGATAGCCGGAAATTCTGCCCCGACGAGCAGTTGGCTGCTTATCAGAAATTGGGTGTCAACGGCATTTGGACGCAAGGCGTTCTTTCGCAGTTGACGGAATTCCCCTTTGATCCCTCCTTATCAAAAGGCTATGAAAAGCGCTTGGAGCGGATGCGGGATTTTGTGGATCGCTTGGAAAAGTTCGGCATGAAGCTCTTTCTTTATATTAATGAACCGCGCTGTATGCCGCCGGAGTTCTTTGAGAAGCATCCCCATATTAAAGGCTATAAGCGGAGTGAAGAAAAATACTGTATGTGCACTTCCACTCCTGAGGTTCGGGATTATTTGAAGAACAACATTGAGGCGCTCTGCAGAGCAGTACCGAAGTTAGGCGGTCTCTTTACTATTACCCGTTCGGAAAACGCGACCAACTGTTATTCTCATTCCGGAAACCATAAGCGTGCATGTACCTGCCCCCGTTGCAGTCAGAGAACAGCAGGGGAGGTCATCGGCGAGGTCATCGGTTGCTTTGCAGAAGGTGCTCATCGCGTGGATCCTAATATCAAGGTCATGGCCTGGAGCTGGGCTTGGGGTGCTCAAAGCGAGGATATTATCCGCCATCTGCCCAAGGATGTCATCTTCTTCAGTCAGAGCGAGATGCACGTGCCCTTCAATATCGCCGGTGTGACGGGCGAAGTGCACGATTATTCCATGAGTATCATCGGCCCCGGCGAAGATGCCAAGCAGGAATGGAAATGGGCCAAAGAATGTGGTCTGGAGATCGGCGCTAAGGTGCAGGTCAATACCACCTGGGAATGCTCTACCGTTCCGGCATTGCCGGTATTCCCGTCCATTGAAAAGCACGTCCGTGATCTGCGGGACGAGGGTGTAGAGCATCTGCTTTTGAGCTGGACTTTGGGTGGATATCCCTGTGCAAACATTGCGCACGCGGCGAAATATTTCTATGAAAAGGCAACCTTGCCGGCAGAAAGCGAAGCACTACAAAAAGCGGCCGAGTGCTTTGAAAAAGCCTTTAAAGAGTTCCCGTTTTCCATTGGGACGCTCTATCGCGGACCGCAAAACGCCGGTCCTTCCACGCTTCTTTTTGAAAAGCCGACCGGTTATGAAGCGTCCATGACCTGTTTTGCATACGACGATCTGGAGCAATGGCGCTCTATTTATCCGGTAGAGATTTTTGAAGATCAGTTTGCCAAGCTTTGCGCCGGATGGGAAGAGGGATTGGCTCTTCTGGCGGATGAGCCGGAGACCGAACCGGTCGTTATGGCAAAGGCCGGATATGCGCTCTTTAAGTCCAGTCTGAACCAGATCCGCTTTATTCGCGCTCGAGATGCCGGCAATCGTGAGGCTGCGCTTGCGGCTGCCAAGGAAGAATTGGTGATCACTCGTTTGATGCTGGATATGATGAATAAGAACGCGTCCATCGGTTTCGAAGCGTCTAACCATTATTATTTTTCCAAAGGTCAACTGGCGGAAAAGATCGTCAATTGCTACGATATCATTGAAAAGTTTCAGTAAAACATAAAAAAGCGCTCCCCATCGAGGCGCACTCCGTAAGGAAGTG
>JAZNVY010000239.1:0-1965 GCA_045593105.1 Eubacteriales bacterium | reverse complement strand
AGGAGCCGGCAATGATCTGCTCCGCTACCCGGCTGCCGATCTCCTTTTCGATCAGACGGCGTACCGAACGGGCGCCGTAGCGCTTGTCGTGCCCTCGGCGTGCGGCTTCTTCCGCCACCTCCTCATGGAACTCAATGGGATGCCCTTGCTTTGCCAGCCGTTCGGAAAGCTCCCGGAGTTGCAGGGCAGCGATCTCGGTCAACGCCGGAAGATCTAAAGATTCGAAAACAACGATCTCGTCCAGACGATTGACAAATTCCGGGCGGAAATTTTTGCGTACAGCCCGACGGATGGAGTTGCCGAGATCGGCGGTGTTGTTTTCTCCAAACCCTAAGGGCTCTTCTTGGAGAGATGCAGAGCCAAGGTTGGAGGTAAGAATAATGATGGTGTTGCGAAAATCAGCGGTCTTTCCCTGTCCGTCGGTAAGACGCCCTTCGTCCAAGACCCCCAAAAGGATATTCAAAACCTCCGGATGGGCTTTTTCGATCTCGTCGAAAAGAATGATGGAGTAAGGGCGGTTGCGTACCCGGCTGACCAACCCTCCTCCTTGATCATAGCCGATATACCCCGGCGGAGAACCGATCAGCCGGGAGACGGAGTGCGGTTCCATATATTCACTCATATCGTAGCGGAGAAGCGCCTCCTCCTTGCCAAAAAGCTCCTTGGCCAAAAGCCGTGCCAATCGGGTCTTGCCCACTCCGGTGGGGCCGCAGAAGAGAAGGGTGCAGGAGGGCTTTCCCGGATCTGCCACCCCGGTTTTGCTCCGCAGAAGTGCGGCGGAAAGGGTACGGACGGCAGAGTTTTGACCGATCAGCCGCTGGCAGAGACGGTTTTCCAGATCCCGATAGAGGGCGTTGCCCTCCGGATCGTCGGCGGAGAGGGGGATGCCGGTCTTTTCTCCCATCAACGCCGCAAGATCTGCGGCGGAAATCGAGGTGGGAACGGCGTCTGCCTCCCGTCCCTGCAGGGCTTTGAGCTGATCCAGCGTCTCCCGATGTTTTAAGGCGCCGGAAAAATCCTTGGATTTCAGCGCTTGATCCAGGTCCATCTGGGTCTGGCGGATCAGCAGACGGCGATCCTTGGTGCGTCCGGCAAAGGCACGCAGCTGCTGACGGGCACCGGCCTCGTCCAGAAGATCAATGGCTTTATCCGGGAGAAACCGATCCCCCATATAGCGCTGAGATAACCGAATGGCGGCGGTGAGGGTCTCATCCGGCAGACGGATTCCGTGGTGCTCCTCCAGCGTGGGGCGTAGCCCTTGCAAGATCTCCATAGTCTGCTCCTCCGTCGGCTCTTCTACCATGATAGGAGCAAACCGCCGCTCCAAGGCGCCGTCTTTTTCAATGTGCTTGCGGTATTCTGCCAGGGTGGTGGCACCGATGACCTTGATCCGTCCCCGAGCCAATGCCGGCTTGAGGATGTTAGCGGCGTCGATGGCACCCTCTGCCGCGCCGGCACCGACCAAGATGTGCATTTCGTCGATAAAAAGCACCATGTTGGGGTCCCGCTCCGCCTCATCGATGAGAGCACGAAGCCGTTCCTCGAATTCGCCCCGGTATTTGGTTCCGGCGATCATGGCGGTGAGATCCAGCATCTGGATCTGGATGTCGCGCAGGGCAGGAGGAACCTGTCCTAAGAGGATACGTTGCGCCAAGCCCTCCACAATGACGGTCTTTCCCACTCCGGGCTCGCCGATCAGACAAGGATTATTCTTATTTTGCCGGACGAGGACGCTCATCACCGCCTCCAGCTCCTTTTCCCGTCCGATGAGGGGATGGGTCTTGCCGAGGGCACCCTCTTTGGTGAGGTTGATGGCGAATTTCGCCATATTTTTACTGGGTCTGGATTTGTTTTTTTCCGATTGCAGGGGCAGATCGGTCATCCCCATCCGTTCCTGCAGATTTTGGCTAAGACGCTTAGGCTCGCTCCCCAATTCGGTCAAAGTCGGATCGTAGCCATGTCGTT
>JAZNVY010000238.1:0-8332 GCA_045593105.1 Eubacteriales bacterium | reverse complement strand
CAGAGCAAAGATCACCAAACAGCCGGTTAGCGTGACCGTCGCCAATGGCTCTACTGCAAAAGTCACCCTCACGGCAGAGGGATACGGACTGACTTACAAGTGGTATTATAAAGATGCTGGCAGCAGTAAGTTCTATCTGACTACCAGCTTTACGGGCACTTCTTACGCGGTGCAGATGACGGCCGCGCGCGCCGGACGTCAGGTCTATTGCATTGTGACAGATCAGTATGGCAATAGCGTGAAGAGCAATACGGTTACGCTCTATAAAAAGTAGACCTTATAAAAATAGCGAGATGCATTGCATCTCGCTATTTTTAATTAGATTTCAAAGACTGCAAGCTGGGCGGCGGGGACGGTGATGCGGTAGATACCGTCTTTGATGCGGTGCGGTTTTTGCAGCTCTTAAACACGACGGAGATAAAATAATAAATAATAATGAATAAAGAATAAAAAAGGTTGAAATCCGCCCTTTCGGGGCGGATTTCTTTGATTTTATGGAGAGTTATTTTAATAAAAAGAGTTCCGCGCGGTGGCACGGAACTCTTCCAATTTTATTATTTATTCTCTATTCTTTATTATTTCAGTTCAAAGACTGCCAGCTGGGCGGCGGGGACGGTGATGCGGTAGATACCGTCCTTGATCTTTTGGATCGCCGTCGGAGCGGAGGAATAGAGGAGCGAAAGCTCGGCACCGTCTTTGATGGTGACGGTGGCGGTGGCGTCGGCACGAGGGTCGATGGTGTCGCCGTCCTTGATGGTGCGGTGGTTGCCCTCGTTATTGAAGAGGGTGAGGTAGCGTCCGTGCTCGTCCTCGGAGAGGATCCAATGGAGCTGATCCACCGAAAGGGGGAGCAGGTCTTCCGCCTTTTGGCGGAGGGTCTCCTCCAAGGCGCCGAGGTCTTTGCCGGAGACGATAGGGAGGGCGGGGTTTGCTTTCAGGAACGCCTCTTCCGGGTCGGCATCAATCAGCAGATCGTACTGCTTTAAGGCGTCCTCGGGGGCGTCGGCATAGATGATATCAAAAAGGTCGCCGAACTTGGAGTTTTGGAGCGTTTTGCCCTCGTTGCCGTATTTTCCGGCATCTTCGCCCTGAAAGACGGTCTTGATCACGTCGTGGATCTTGCCGAAGCGCGCGGCGGTGGCATCGTCGGGGGTGACCCGCAAAAGCTTGGTACAGGGAGTACCGATGGGACCCTTGAAGCCGGTGCCCACGTGGAGACAGCAGAGATCGGTGGGGAGGACGATGGCAAAGGGGGTGACGGGGCGCATCTTTTTATGGTTTCTGGCGAAGTCGATGAACTCCTTTTTGACCTTGCCGTAGGGGGAGAGGTCGTAGGTCTCCATATTATAGAACGAACGGACGAAGCCCCATTCCTCCGCGAAGAATTCCGCGCCGCTCATGAGGGCGTGGAAGTAAATTCTGCGTTGCAAAAGACGGGAGGAACCGCCGTTTTCACCGCAGGTGGTGAAATCGTCGCCAAACTGATCCTGGGTATAGTTCCAATCGTTATAGGGAAGATCGCCGTAGACCGGCTGGGTATAGGTGCTGCCGCCGTTTTCCGCCGCTTTCCAGCATTCGTAGTAGACGCCCCATTTTTTGCCGTATGCTTTTGCCATTCCTCGGGCAAGGGCGATCTGGATCCGGGTATGCTGAGTCTGGTAACCGATCTCCGGCATAAAGGTCTTGACCCCTGCTTGGTGCTCCAGCTGAAAGAGGAGGGAACCGCCGTCGCAGGAGAGGAGATTACCGTCGGTCTCTTGCAACCGCTTGACGATGGTATCGTAAAGATCCTTTCGGGTCGCCTCGATGGTAAGGGGGCGGGAAAGGGCGGCAAATTCCTCGGGGGAGCCTTGGGTGAAGCGGTAGATGGGCATATTTTGAGGGTTGGTGGACTCGGGGCTGAACATGACCTCCTTGATATTTTGGAGGGTATAGGGGCGATCGCCCAACCGCTGCATCAGCCGGTTCCAATCGTTATAGCGATTGTTGCCGATCTCATGGAGCTGGGCGCCCAAAAACCATTCCCCCAAGAGGGAGCGGTATTCCCGGAAGAGTTCTTTGTCAAAGGCGTAAGGATGATATTTGATACCGCCGGTCAGCCGGTCGATATAGAGCGGATAGCGCTCTTTTTTGATCAGCTCGTAAAGCGCGCTGCCTTTGGCGGCAAGCGCGTTGAATTTCTTTCGGTTATGTAGGGTAAAGATATGTTGGACTTTCAGACCGGTATCTTCATTGAGAAAATTATTTTTAACCAGTCCCTCAAAATGATCCGGTTCGTAGACGTGAAAGATCTTCATCCGATCATCTCCTTTGGAATGATTATAAGGTATCGAATTTAAAAAGTCAAATTAAAAGATGGTATTGCGTAAGGATGAATTAAATGGTAAAATAGTCCTATGAAAATCATCAGAAGCAATCGAAAAACTTTATCCCTTTCCATCGACCGGGAGGGTCAGCCGGTGGTGCGTGCGCCCTACGGGTGTTCCGATGCCTTTATTTTGGAATTCGTGCAAAAGCATCAAGGCTGGATCCAAAAGCACCAGGCTGCCCATCGAAATCATACCGAGGCGGAGATCGCCGCTCTTCGGGCGCGCGCCAAGGCGTATCTTCCGGGCAGGGTGGCGTACTACGCCCCTTTGATGGGGGTTCGACCCACCGGCGTCAAGATCACCGCCGCACGGACCCGGTACGGCAGCTGCAGTCCTAAAAACAGCCTTTGCTTTTCCCTCTACCTCATGGAGAAAAGTGCGCGTGCCATCGACTACGTGGTGGTGCATGAGCTGGCGCACATTCTGCGCCGGGATCACAGCAAGCATTTTTATAAAATCATCGAAAAAACGCTTCCCGATTATCGGGAACGAATAAAGGAACTAAAAGCATGATCAAGAAATTTTTATCCTACTACAAGCCTCATATGAAGCTCTTTTGGGCGGATATGTTCTTCGCCATTCTGAGCGCCTCCACCACTCTGGTCATTCCCTTAATGGTGCGGAAGATCACCGGGGATTTCGTCCTTCGTCCGGCGGAGGAGGCGCTTCGGCTGATTTTGCTCTTTGCCATCGGGATGGTGGCGCTGATCGCCCTGGAGGCCTATTGCAATTATTTTACCGCCTACTACGGTCATATGATGGGCGCGCGGATGGAATACGGGATGCGCGCTGATCTTTTCCATCATTATCAAAAGCTTTCCTTTAGTTTTTACGACAATCAAAAAGTCGGTCAGCTGATGAGCCGCATCGGCAACGATCTTTTTGACATCGCGGAGCTTGCCCACCACGGACCGGAGGATCTCTTTATCTCCGCCATCAAGCTGATCGGTTCGCTGGTCATTATGATGACGGTGAGCTGGAAGCTGGCGCTGGTGGCGCTTTTGATCCTGCCCCTCATGATCCTCTACGCCGGAAAGTGCAATAAGCGGATGCGTGCCGCCTTTAAAGAGAACCGGGTGCAGATGGGCAACTTCAATGCCGGGATGGAGGATAATCTCTCCGGCATCCGGGTGGTGAAGTCCTTTGCCAACGAGGCGGAGGAGGGCAAGAAATTTAAGATCCTCAACGATAATCTGCTCGCCGCCAAGCGGTGCTCCTATCAGAATATGGGTATTTTCCATTCGGGGCTGGGGGCGTTTACCACCTTTATCACCGTGGCGGTGCTGGTGGTGGGGGCGATCCTCATTTCCTACGGGCAGCTCAACGCCACCGATCTCATAACCTTTGTTCTTTATATCAATAACTTCACCGAGCCGGTGCGCAAGCTCATCAATTTCACCGAGCAGTTCCAGAACGGTGCCACTGCTTTCGGTCGGTTCCGGGAGATGATGGACGTGGAGGTGGAGATCCAAGACCTCCCCGGCGCGGTACAGCCGCCCCGATTCAAAGGAGACGTGGAGTTCCAGGACGTTTCCTTCCACTATCCGGAGCATGAAAAGACCGTCCTTTCCCGGGTGACCCTCCAGGTGCAGGCCGGAGAATATATCGCCCTGGTGGGCGAGTCCGGTGCCGGTAAGAGTACCCTTTGCAACCTGATCCCCCGTTTTTACGAGGTGACCGACGGCGCCATCCTCATCGACGGCGAGGATATCCGCAACTATACCCTCAAGGGGCTTCGGGATCAGATCGGCGTGGTGCAGCAGGATGTTTATCTCTTTGCCGGGACGGTGATGGAGAACATCCGTTACGGACGTCCCGATGCCACCGATGAGGAGATCGTCGAGGCCGCTAAAAAGGCCAACGCCCACGACTTTATTACCGCTCTGCCGAATGGCTACGAGACGGATATCGGTCAGCGCGGCGTCAAGCTCTCCGGCGGTCAGAAGCAGCGTCTTTCCATCGCCCGGGTGTTCCTCAAAAATCCGCCCATCCTCATTTTTGATGAGGCCACCTCTGCTCTGGATAACGAAAGTGAGCGGGTCGTCCAGGAAAGCTTGGAGAAGCTGGCCAAAAACCGTACCACCTTTGTCATCGCCCATCGTCTTTCTACTATCCGCAATGCGGAGCGGATCCTGGTGCTGACCGAGGAGGGGGTCGCCGAGCAGGGAAGTCACGAAGAACTTCTCGCCAAAGGCGGCATCTATGCCGAGCTGTACAATATGCAATTCAATTAAAAAAAGGGGCTGTAAAAAAACGAATGTTTTTTTACTGCCCCTTTTTTAGGGGATAGGAAAAAATGTTTGGAAATTTCAAACCGAGCCATAGGGCGAAAAATTCGCCCTATGGGTTACCCGAAGGTGTATGTGATACACCGAGCGGCGAGGTTTAGGATTAGCAAAAAGCATCATATAAAAAGAAAAAATCGCAGTTCTGTGATTTTTTCTTCCTTTTGGGATATGAAAACTTTTATAAATCTATATTTTTCTGTGTTCTTTCTTGCTTTTTGCGTTCCGGACTTTTTTTACATCCCCTTTTACTTTACTTGAAATAATTTAAAGGGTTTATTCTTCTTTTTGCAATTTTCAAGGACGAACCGGGTGCCGCGGGACTGACCGTCCCAAAAGGCCAGCACCAGGTCGCTATAGTCGATGATCTCCAAATTGCGCAGGAGGGGAGCGCGCCGTCCGTAAGTATCATAATCCGGCAAAAACTCCGTCAGCTTCAGGCCCTTTTCCAATGCATACCGCCGGGCAGAGCGGTCGATTCCCACCGCACCGCCGGAGACGATCTCAGCAGTTCCTTCCGGCAGATAGGGGGAAAAATCCGAAAGCTCCAGTCCACGGGATCCGATGATGGCAACCTTCACACTATCCCTCCCATGATTTTTTCTTAATTATATTATAGTACATTTGTTCTAAATTTCAAGAGAAAAATAGAAAAATCTTGGTCAGCAAAAAGGCAAGGAGACCGCAGGCAGGGAAGGTCAGCAGCCAGGCAAGGAACATGGAGCCGGCGACCTTTTTATCAATACAGCCGTCGTCACGGGCGACGGCGGCGCCCATCATGGCGCAGGTCTTGGCGTGGGTGGTGCTGACCGGGAGACCCTGGAGGGTGGAGAGGAACAGGCTTAGAGTTCCTGCCAAATCAGCGGCAAACCCTTCTTTTTGCTCGATGCGCACCATTTTACTGCCCACCGTCCGGATAATGCGTCCGCCGCCCAAAAGCGTTCCCAGCCCCATTATAAGGCTGCAGAGCAGCATCATCCAAAAGGGCATCGTTGCGGAGGGTGCGCCCCAAAAGCTGCCTGCCAAGAGAAGCATGGAGGCGAATTTTGGGGTATCTTGTAAGCCATGGGTAAACGCCATGAGGGCGGCGGAGACCTGCTGACCCAGCCGCCAGACGCCGGGACGGAAGCGAAGCTCCTGGAACCATCGGGAGAGGGTCCAGCCCATGAGAAAGCCGATTCCTACCGACACCACCAGTCCGACGGCGACGCGCATCAGAGCCGGGTAAGAGATCCCCCCTTCACCCAGCCCCAGAGCGGCGCCCATGATGCCAGCCATCAGTCCATGGCTTTCGCTGGTGGGAATGCCGTAGCGCCAGGCGATCACCGCCCAGAGGATCACCGCGAGCAACGCCGCCGCCAGGGCAGAGGCGCCCCGACGGTCGGGGGAGAAATCTCCCAGATAATAGACGGTTTCCGCCACCTTTTTGCCGAGGATGAGGGCGGCGGAGCCGCCGAAGATATTCATGACCGTCGCCAACAGAATGCCCTGCCGCATGGTCATGGCGCCGGTGGAAACACCGGACGCGATGGCGTTGGGGGCATCGGTCCAGCCGTTGACAAAGAGAACCCCCAAGGTCACCAATACCAATAGCGCGCCCAAGGGGGAGGAAAATGCTCCGCAGAAGAAATCCAACATAAATAACACCTCATCAAACTATATGATGCGGTCGGACAAATTATTGAGATCTTGCGATTATTTTCATAATAAAATCATTATTTTGAGGTTGGGGTGATAACCGTAATCCTCAAGATTTCTTTTGAATTTTGGATAATGGCACGATCTCGTAGCCCTCGGCGCGGAGCTGGTCAATGAGTTTTCCTATGATGGCGGCGTTGGTCTGGGAGGTGGAGTGCAGGAGCAGGACACAGCCGTCGTGCATCCGGCTCATGATCTTTTGGAGGGCGGCCTCCGGAGCCGGCTGGTCTTTCTCCACCCAATCGTAATAAGCAAAGCTCCAAAAGACGGAGGTCAGCCCCAGCTGGCGGTTATAGTCCAGCGCCCGGGCAGAAAACTTGCCGCATGGAAAACGAAAATAGCCGGAGGGCTGGATGCCGTAGCCTTGGAGGATCTCGTCCCAGCCGTCGATCTGCTTGCGGTAGGCGGCAAGGTCGGTCAGCTTGGTCATATCCGCGTGGTTGAGGGTATGGTTGCCGATAGTGTGCCCCTCCGCCGCCATCCGCTGAACTAAGGCTTCGTTTTGCTTGAGGAAATTGCCGTCCAGGAAAAAGGCGGCGGAGACGTTTTTCTCCTTGAGAGCGTCTAAAATGGTGGCATGGGTGCCTTTGTCAAAGCCGGCATCAAAGGTGATGGCGACCTGCTTTTTGCCCTCCTCGCCGCAGTAGAGCACCGAATAATCGGTAAAATCAAACTCCTTGGTCACCTCCGGTTGGCGGTGCTCCTCATTGGGCTGGAAATACCAGTCGTAGGCTTGGGTAGAGGCGGTACTGCCGCCGGCGCTCATCATAAAAAGCATACTCACCAGCAAGAGCGGTACCGCTAAAAAAACCATCAGATCTTTTCCTTTAACCATGATACTTTTCTCCTTTTACTATATTGTTTGTATTTGATATAAAAAAATACGGAATTTTGGCAAAAATAGATATGGTAATTTGAAGATGGTTTTGATATAATTTAAAATTGTGAAAAATTGTGTAAAAAAGAAGGTTTTGGAATGATCAGAGAAGATTTAAGAAATATTGCTATCATCGCCCACGTTGACCACGGTAAGACCACCTTGGTCGATGAGATGCTGAAGCAGGGCGGTGTTTTTCGAGATAACCAGGCGGTGGCCGACCGCGTCATGGACAGCAACGACCTGGAGCGTGAGCGCGGCATTACCATTTTGGCCAAGAATACTGCCGCCCATTGGAACGGCACCAAGATCAATATCGTGGACACGCCGGGACACGCTGATTTCAGCGGCGAGGTGGAGCGAATTCTTAAGATGGTAAACGGTGTTTTGCTGTTGGTAGATGCATTTGAGGGTGCCATGCCCCAGACCCGTTTCGTCCTGGAAAAGGCGCTGGAGATGGGGCATCAGATCATCGTGGTGGTCAATAAGGTGGATCGCCCCGACGCCCGTCCCTTAGAGGTCGTGGACGAAGTATTGGAGCTTTTGATCGAGCTGGGCGCCAGCGACGAGCAGTTGGATAGCCCCATCCTCTTCTGCTCCGGCAGAGAGGGTACTGCTTCTCTGACCCCCGACCAAAAGGGCGTAGATCTTGCACCGCTCTTTGATAAAATTCTGGAGCAGATCCCGGCTCCCGAGGGTGAAGTGGAGCAGCCGCTGCAGATGCTGGTCTCCTCCATCGACTATAACGACTTTGTGGGTCGGATCGGCATCGGTCGGGTAGAGCGCGGCGTCATTCATCAAAACGAAGAATTGGCGGTCTGCAACTACCATGAGCCGGGCGTCGTCCGAAAGGGGCGCGTCCAGGCGCCTTTTGCCATCGAGGGCTTGAACCGGGTCCCGGTGACCGAGGCTAAGGTAGGAGATATCGTCTGCTTCTCCGGTATAGAGAACGTCACCATCGGTGAGACTCTTTGCGCCGCCGATACGCCGGAGCCGCTGCCCTTCGTCAAGATTAGCGAGCCGACCTTGGAAATGAATTTCATGGTCAATAACAGTCCCTTTGCCGGCCGTGAGGGTAAATTCGTCACCTCTCGCCACATCCG
>JAZNVY010000237.1:0-4172 GCA_045593105.1 Eubacteriales bacterium | reverse complement strand
TGCGCCCTGGATACCGGCATCAACTGCGGGGATATATTCCTTGGGAATCGCGCCGCCCACAACTGCGTTAACGAATTCGTAACCCTTGCCGGGCTCATTGGGCTCCACACGGATCTTAACGTGACCGTACTGACCCTTACCGCCGGACTGACGGGCATACTTGGTATCCTGCTCCACTTCCTTGCGGATAGTTTCTTTGTAAGCAACCTGAGGCGCACCCACGTTACCTTCGACCTTGAACTCACGGAGCAGACGGTCGACGATGATTTCCAGGTGCAGCTCGCCCATGCCGGGGATGATGGTCTGACCGGTTTCCTCATCGGTGTAGGTCTTGAAAGTGGGATCCTCTTCAGCCAGCTTCATCAGCGCAACACCCATCTTCTCCTGAGCGGCCTTGGACTTGGGCTCGATGGCAACGCGGATAACAGGCTCGGGGAACTCCATGGACTCCAGGATCACGGGACGGCTCTCATCGCAAAGGGTATCACCGGTGGTGACGTTCTTCAGACCAACAGCAGCGGCGATGTCACCGGTATAAACCTCGGTGATCTCCTGACGGTTGTTGGCGTGCATGGCGACGATACGGCCGATACGCTCCTTATTGTCCTTGGTGGAATTGTAGATATGGCTGCCGGCGCTCAGCATACCGGAATAAACACGGAAGAAGCAGAGCTTACCGACAAAGGGATCGGTCATGATCTTAAATGCCAGAGCAGCAAACGGCTCTTTATCATCAGCATGGCAATCGATCTCTTCGCCATCTTCGTCGATACCCTTAATAGCAGGGATATCCAGAGGAGAGGGCATATAGGCAACAACGTTATCCAGCAACATCTGCACACCCTTGTTCCGGTAAGCAGTACCGCAGCAGACGGGAACCATAGTATTATCAATGGTAGCCTGACGGATCGCCTTACGGATCTCCTCTTTGGTGAGTTCTTCGCCCTCGAGGTACTTCATCATGAGCTCTTCATCGGTCTCGGCAACAGCCTCGATCAGCTCATCATGGTACTTCTGAGCCAACTCTTTCATATCTTCGGGGATGGGCTCCTCGCGGAAGTCCTTACCCTGATCATCGTAATAAACCTCAGCGTTCATCTCAATCAGATCGACGATACCGCGGAAGGTATCTTCAAAACCGATGGGAAGCTGAACGGGAACGGCATTACACTTCAGACGATCTTTCATCATCTGCACAACGCGGTAGAAGTCGGCACCCATGATGTCCATCTTATTAATGAACGCCATACGGGGTACGCGATACTTATCAGCCTGACGCCATACGGTCTCAGACTGGGGCTCAACGCCGCCCTTTGCGCAAAGAACGGTAACAGAACCGTCCAATACACGCAGGGAACGCTCAACCTCAACGGTAAAGTCCACGTGTCCCGGGGTGTCGATGATATTCAGACGGTGACCCTTCCAATGGCAGGTGGTAGCAGCAGAGGTGATGGTGATACCACGCTCCTGCTCCTGCTCCATCCAGTCCATGGTGGCGTCGCCATCGTGGGTCTCACCGATCTTATGGCTTCTGCCGGTATAGAAGAGGATACGCTCGGTAGTAGTCGTCTTACCGGCATCGATGTGCGCCATGATACCGATATTACGATACTTATCCAGTTGGAATTCTCTAGGCATATTTTCTCCTTCCTACGCTTCGATTACCATCTGTAATGAGCGAAAGCTCTATTGGCCTCAGCCATCTTATGGGTATCGTCACGCTTCTTCACAGCGCCGCCGGTCTCATTGATCGCATCCATGATCTCGCCAGCCAGACGCTCACACATATACTTTTCGTTTCTGTTTCTGGAATACAGAGTCAACCAACGCAGACCGAGGGTCTGACGGCGGTCAGCACGTACTTCCATAGGAACCTGGTAGGTAGCACCACCAACACGGCGGGCCTTAACCTCCAATTTCGGCATGATGTTTTCCATTGCCTCAGCAAAAGCATCCAAAGGATGCTTGACGGTCTTTTCTTTCACGATGTCGAATGCAACGTAAACGATTTTCTGAGCAACACCCTTCTTGCCGTCGTACATAATATTGTTGATCAGCTTAGCAACAACAACACTACCGTAGACAGGATCGGGGAGTACTTCTCTTCTGGGGACAAAGCCTCTTCTGGGCATGTTCTTCCCTCCTTCATAATTATGATATCATTGGTACTCGAAGAATCAAGTTCTCCGTCCAGCCGTTTTAAGAAACTCTATCCTATTTATATAAAAAACAAAATAAAGTTTATAAAATCAACTGAAAAACGCAGGCTGTACCTTATTTTTTGCCTGCTTTAGCCTTCTTGGCACCGTATTTGGAACGGGCCTGGTTACGGTTGGCAACACCCTGGGTATCCAAGGTACCACGGATAATGTGGTAACGAACACCGGGGAGGTCCTTTACACGTCCGCCGCGGATCAGAACCACGCTATGCTCCTGCAGGTTATGGCCGATACCGGGGATGTAAGAGGTGACCTCAACGCCGTTGGTCAGACGGACTCTCGCGATCTTACGCAGAGCAGAGTTCGGTTTCTTGGGGGTAGCGGTCTTAACAGCAGTGCAAACGCCGCGCTTCTGAGGGCTAGCGGTATCAGTGGGCTGATTCTTCAGCGTATTGAAACCTCTGTTCAGTGCGGGAGCGGTAGACTTCTTGGTCACGACCTCTCTGCCTTTACGAACCAACTGGTTAAAGGTGGGCATGAAAACAACTCCTTTCCTCAAAATTTTATATCAAAAAGCCGGAAACCGGCTTTTTAACCAATATTCTTTTGATCCACAAGGGAAGTTTATCCATTTTTCACAAGGTCATTCATACAAAAACGCCCATGCGGAACCATCATACATGATACCACATGGGCGTTTTATTTGTCAATCTTTTTTTACAAGATTTTCAAGGTTTTTAGTCGCCTGCGTTCTCTTCAGCGGCTTCCGGCTCTTCGTTATGAAGCTCCAGGTTGCGATACTGCTCCATACCGGTACCGGCAGGAACCAGACGGCCGATCAGTACGTTTTCCTTCAAGCCGACCAGCGGGTCGATCTTGCCGTGGATAGCGGCGTCGGTCAGAACCTTGGTGGTCACCTGGAAGGAGGCGGCGGAAAGGAAGCTATCGGTAGCCAAGGACGCCTTGGTGATACCCAAGAGGACAGGAGAGGCTTCAATCAGACGAACGCCTTCTTCCCCGGCGTCGATCCGTGCTTGCAGTTCCTTATTGCGGTCTTCCACGTCGTAGCGGTTGACCAGGGTACCAAGCAGCATATCGGGCTGGGGATTCTCCTCGATGCGAACCTTACGGATCATCTGGCGAACGATGACCTCGATATGCTTATCGTTGATATCAACACCCTGCAGACGGTATACGTTCTGAACTTCCTTGATCAGGTAGTCCTGAGCGGCAATATCGCCCAACAGACGCAGAACGTCATGGGGATTGATAACACCGTCGGTAATGATCTGACCCTTTTCCACGCGCTGACCCTGCAGGTTCTCGCGGAACTTCAGACCAAAGGGGATATTGATATGGATCTCTTCCCCATCGTCGGTGGTAATGATGACCGGCGTACAATTATCCTTCACATCGCGCTCGGCGGTATCGCGGACGATGATACCGGTTGCCTCAGCCAGGACGGCCGCCTTCTTGGGACGACGTGCCTCGAACAGTTCTTCGACACGGGGCAGACCCTGGGTAATATCTCCACCGGATGCAACACCACCCGTATGGAAGGTTCTCATGGTCAGCTGGGTACCCGGCTCACCGATAGACTGCGCGGAGATGATACCGACAGCCTCACCGGCATTGACGGGATGGCCGTTTGCCAGGTTGGCGCCGTAGCACTTGGCGCAGACGCCATGATGGGAACGGCAGGTCAAAGCGGAGCGAATCTCGATACGCTCAACGCCCTTGGACTCGATGATGTCCACATCAGCGTCATTAAGCAGCTTATCGTTGCTGATCAGAACCTCACCGGTAGCGTCATCCACAAAAGGATGAACCAGGTAACGGCCGATCAGACGATCGCGCAGTTTTTCGATGACAGTGTCGCCCTCGGCGATCTTGGAAACGAAGATACCCTCAACGGTTCCGCAATCTGCCTCACGGATGATAACATCCTGTGCAACGTCTACCAGACGGCGGGTCAGGTAACCGGAGTCTGCCGTACGCAGAGCGGTATCTGCC
>JAZNVY010000236.1:0-13721 GCA_045593105.1 Eubacteriales bacterium | reverse complement strand
GGGAGAAACCTAATAATTATTCATTTATCCTGCATAATATTCCCCAAACATATTGCATACTTATACAGTCAACATTCAACAACTTATTCATAGCTACCGCCTCGGCCAGCAGAGCCGGCGAAGCCGGCAGATCTGCCGCAGCCAGTCAAAGGCGAAGGGCTTGTCTTCCGGCCGGTCCCTGGAAGCTCCGCGGATCCGGCGCGGGGTGAGCGATCCGGCAGCAAAGGCGGAAAGATCGTCGCGCCGCAAAAATTGTCGCGAAAACTGCTTGCAGCCCTCCGGCTCGCGTGGTAGAATGAACCTGGAATATGCTGTCCATGAAAGGAGGACTTACAACATGGCAAGAGAACGAACAGAGATCAACCGCTTCCTTTACCGGATCGACGTCTCACCGACTGTCTGGACGCCGGAGGAGGCCCGGGCGGAGTACGCGCGGCTGCGCAAGGCCGCGAACATGAGGATCCAACGCCTCCAGGCGTCGGAGTATTCTACCAGCTCCGCGGCTCAGACCGGCGCTTTCCAGGCGCTGCCAAAGGGCGCCTCAGACCGCACCGTTTACAGGGCGCTACAGGACGTCGCGCTCTTTATGAGCAAGAAGACAACGAGCGTCTCCGGGATCCGCGAGGCGGAGCGGAAGATGGTCGAGACGATGCAAGAGCGCGGTTATGACTTCATCAACCGAAAGAACGTAAAGGAGTTCGGCGAGTTTTGGAAGGAGGTCAAGACGCACGCGACCTATAAGCAGTACGACTCAGAACGGATCGTGGAGATGTTCCGGGACGCGAAGAAGAAAAGGATCGACCCTGTTGACCTGGCAAGGGACTTCGACTACTGGATCCAGCACTCGGAGAAGATCGACGACGTAAAGCGCTCATCTGAAACGATGAGCAGCGCGGAGGCCCGGCGCCGCCTGGAGAGCGGCGATACTAATAAGAAGAGATCCAGGCACAAACGGTGATCTTCCGATCTTATAAGGACGCGCCCTGGCAAGAGATCGCGCGTCTTCCAATCCAGCGCAGGCGCAAGGGCAATCCGGGCCGCCGGCAGGGCCTGCGCTGGTACGTTGACGCGATCTGCGCCTTCGACATCGAAACGTCACGTCTCGACGAGGATCACAGCGTCCTCTATATCTGGCAGCTCCAGATAGGGCCGGAGATAACGATCCTCGGCCGGTCCTGGAACGAGCTGCGCCTGACTCTCCAAAGGCTCCACCGGATCCGGGAGGATGAGGCCCGTTATGTGATCTTCGTCCATAACCTGGCCTTTGAGTTTCAGTTTCTGCGCGGGATCTTCTCTTTTAAGGAAGGAGACGTCTTCCTGACAGCTCCCCGGCAGCCCCTCCGGGCGGATCTCTGGGACCGGTTCGAGTTCCGATGCAGCTACCGACACTCTAACATGAGCCTCGACGAATATCTCCGGAAGATGGAGGTCCCTCACGAAAAGGTCAAAGGCTTCGACTACGCCGTACAGCGTTTTCCCTGGACGCCGCTCACCGATGAAGAGATCCGGTACTGCGTCCATGACGTCCTCGGTCTCGTTGAGGCGATCCGGAAAGAGATGAAAATGGACGGGGACAACCTTTACACGTTCCCGCTCACGTCGACCGGCTACGTCCGGAGAGACGCAAAGCGGGCGATGAGACACACGCCGCCCGGATACGTCAGGAATCAGCTCCCGGATCTGGACTTATACCGGGCGCTGCGGGAGGCGTTCCGCGGAGGGAACACGCACGCAAACCGCTACTTTGCCGGGATGGTCCTCCAAAACGTCTCATCGGCGGACCGTTCCAGCAGCTATCCCGACGTCATGTGCAACGACCTTTTCCCGGTCTACGCCTTTAACAAAGCGCGCGGGGAAGTCTCCGTTTCCTATCTGCTGGATCTGATCAACCGGCGGAAAAAGGCCGTCCTGGCACGAATCCGACTCTGGGGCGTCCGTCTCCGGGATCCCTTCTGGCCTGTCCCGTATCTGGCCGTTGACAAGTGCCGCCGGATCAAGGTCCCGGCCTGGGAAAAGGACGCGGGCGTAGCGTTCGACAACGGGCGGATCCTTCATGCGGACTACCTGGAGACGACCGTCACAGATATAGACCTGAGGATCATCCTGGACGAATACGACTTTGGAGATCTGGAGGTCTCCGACTGCTGGTATACTCGCTACGGGAAGCTGCCGCCGGATCTCCTCGCGCTGGTAAAGGCCGACTATAGGTATAAGACGCAGCTCAAGGGCGTCTCCGGTGAGGAGGTTTTTTATAATAAGAGAAAGAACCGGCTGAACAGCTATTACGGGATGACAGCGCAGAATCCGGTCAAGCCGCAGCTGGTGCTGCGAGACGGGGACTTTGTGGACGGCGCCTTCCTGGATCTCTTAAAGGAGCATCCGGATCTGAGCCGCGGGCAGGTCTGGGATCTCTATGAGACGGAGCTGATCGAAGAATACCGCCGGAAAGGCTGGCTGCCGTACCAGTGGGGATGCTGGGTCACGGCCGGAGCGAGGCGGCGCCTGGAAGAGGGGATCCGGCTCGCCGGAGACCGCTGCGTCTACGTTGACACGGACTCCGTGAAATACCTGGGGACGATCGACTGGACAGCTTACAACGCGGAGCGGATCGCCGCATCGACCGCCTCCGGAGCCTGGGCGGACGATCCCTCCGGGACCCGTCACTATATGGGCGTCTATGAGGACGACGGGTTTTATCCGGAGTTTGCGACTCTCGGCGCGAAGAAGTACGTCTACACGGACAGAGACGGTCACATGCACGCGACGATCTCCGGAGTAAACAAAAAGCTGGGAGGTCGGGAGCTGGAAGAAAACGGAGGCTTTGACGCGTTCCTAAAGCCCGGCTTCGTCTTCAAAGAAGCCGGCGGAAACGAGCTGCGATACCTGGACAAGGAAGATCTGCCGGTATGGATCGACGGACGGAAGGTCCGGCGCACGACGTCGGTCACGATCTCGCCGTCTACCTATACGCTCGGAGTCACCGCGGAATATGACCGCCTACTCTCAGAGAGCAGCATCTTCCGGGACTTCCTCCTCGAAAAATTTTCCGCCGCTCCGTAAAAATTCTGTTGCAATTTTTGTATTTCTTTGGTAGAATGAAAACGGGCGCAGAGCGCCCGGAATAGGAGGGAAGAAGATGACACAAGAATCCATCAAGAAGGTCGAGGGACTCGCGGACGAGCTGCGCTGGGAATGGGGAGCCGTCGGTATCCGTACCCAGGAAGAACCGTTCGCGCCGGGGCCTATCGACCACGTCTCCCACGTCTGGATAGACGGGGAGGACACCGGAGAGGAGCTGGAAGGGATCTGCGCGATCGAGATCGGCGCTCTTAAATGGGCCGCTCTGGCCTCCAGATACTACGGCCGTCACGTCGCTATCGTTTGCGGAGACTCCTGCTCCTGGGGAGAGGATGAGGGAGAGATCATCATCCAGAATCCCGTAGTCGTGGAGGTGCTGGCATGACAATGGAAGATTTCTACGGCGAATATCAGGGACCGCGTTTCTGGTGCGCGTCGCTGTGGAGCGACGAGGAGAGGCCGGACGATTGGAAGAAGATCATCCACCGCGCAAACGGGATCCTGATGAGCATCAACCAGGCCGGTCATCGTTGCCGGGCGGATCAGGATCAGATCACCAGGAAGATGAATACCGCGTCAGAGATCTTCTGGAGCCTCTACCAGGAGGCACGCGACATCGACCTTGCTATCTCGGCAGGCTTGATCATTCTGCTCGGACGAAAAGGAGACGGAGGAGTATGACTGATTGGGAAGCGATCCTGATCCTCCGGGAAGTGCAGGAAGTGCGGGAGTTTTATGAGGACGATCCGGACGAGGTAATGCTCCATCTTCCGCTGGAGCTGATAGAACGCTTTGTCGATCTGTTGGAGGAAGACGATGACCTTTGAAGAGTTGAAGGCGGAGGCTCGCCGGCAGGGGTATACTCTCCAAAGGTCGCAGCGCGGAACCTGCCGCTGCGTGATAGCACGGGAGACCCGGGAGAAGGATCCGCGTTTCAAGCTCCGCTGCTGCTCGCGGTACGAGTACGAACGAACGACAGCGCGGGGCTATACCATATGCCGGAGAAAGGAGTGCTATGAATAAGACAAGCAGAGAAAGACTCTCCCGCGACTTCGTGACCCGGACGGCGTGGATCTACGAGTACCGACTGATCCTCAGACATCCGGCTCAGGCCCGGGTCATGCCGGTCCCTCGCCGCAGGACGAGCTATTCCCGGCTCACGGCTGGCGACCTTCTCCGGCTGGAACGGATAGCAAACGCTGACCAGATCCGGGAAGTCGAATCCCTGGCCGATATCTGGGAGACTCCCGTCGTGATCGGGAGAACCAAGGATGAATTTATCAAAAGCCCTATCCTGGATCAGGGCGAGCGAGTACAACTGAATATGTAACCTAAAGGCGGCGGCCTTAAAACGCGGAGGGAAGATATGAACAAAGTGGAATTACTCGGCAGACTGACAGCTGATCCCGAAGTCTACGGGACGGGAGACAAGGCCGTGACGAAGGTCACGCTGGCCGTCGACCGCGACGGTGAGACGGCGGACTTTATCCGCATCACGGCTTTCGGCAAGACCGGGGAGATCATCGACCAGCACTGCGGCAAGGGCGACCAGATCGCCATCGTCGGTCATATCCAGACCGGATCCTATGAGAAGGACGGCGCCCGCGTCTACACGCAGGACGTGATCGTGGAAAGAATGTTCTTCGCCGGCTCAAAGGCGCAGCCGAAAGAGACGCCGGCCGAAGCTCCGCAGCGCCAGAAGGGCGAAAGCCGCAAAGCCACCGGATACCGGAGATAGGAAGGAGGGAAGGGCCGGCCGTCACGGCCGTCCCGGTTTTTATGGATGACACTATTAGCAGACACGCTTTAATATGCGCCATGGAACACGAAGTTTTCGAGGTCGAGAGTGACGAGCAAAAGTGGGACAGCGGCTGTTGGATCAGATACAAGCTGTTTGAGAGAGTCGTAAACTCTATCCCTTCCGACAACAGCAGGGATATAGCTGAATATTGGAAGGAACGGGCGCTTTCCGCTGAGCGGACGCTCACGAAACTTATGAAAGGCATAGAGGAGGTAAGCAGAACATGAACGAAAGAGAGATCTTTATCAGTATAGCAGGCGCCTATCTGGGCGTCGAGACCGGGGATCCGGCACAGCTCGCGATCCTGAATATCTACAACGACCAGGAGAAGCTCCCCCGCGGCTATAAGATGAAACCGGGCGACGCCTGGTGCGCCGCCTTTGTTACAAGCTGCGGCATCATGGCCGGTCTCGATATGATCATCCGGCCGGAGTGCGGCGTCTGGGAGATGGCCAGGCTCTACCAGGACCACGGGGAGCTGTGTTTGCGGGAGATGGACGACAGCGACTTTCGGACGATCTTTTACGCGAAGTACGCGACGGCCGGCGATCTGATCTTCTACGATTGGGACGGCGACAACGTCCCGGATCACGTCGGGATCATCCGGAGAGCGATCCGGGACGCGAACGACGATACCTGGTACTATACCATCGAAGGAAACTACCAGGGCGCCGTCCGTAAGCGGTTTATCCAGGCAGACGCCCCTCAAGTCTGGGCGACAGCGAGACCCGCCTATAAGGACGCCTCCAGGCTCGTCTGGGTAGACTGCGAGGCGCTTAATCTCCGGTCCTATCCGTCTATGGAGGCGGACGTAGAGGCGGTCCTGTCCTACCGCGACGCGCTGGAGCCGGGCGGTGAGGAGGATAACGGCTGGCTCAGAGTGATCTGGCCCTCCATCCAGAAAGGACCCGTCGAAGGCTGGGTCGGCTCGGACTGGATCTCGTCTTCGGAGCCGCCGGCCCGGGCAAAGGCGAAGACCGCCGTAAATATGCGCTCCGATCCGGGCGCGACGTCCGCGATCCTTCGGGTGATCCCGGCCGGGACTATCCTCCAGTGTACCGGAGAGAGGGAGACGGTCGGCTCGTCCATCTGGGAGCGGTATACCTCGGAGGAGACGCTGGAGGACGGAGATCCGAAGTTTTCCGGCTGGATCAACACCCGGTATATGGAGGGCATCAAATGAATCTATATCTCGACTCCGGTTATCTCGATATGGGGTCGGTCCTGGACGATCCGCACTATATGCGGATCGTCGTCTCTTTAAGGGGACCGGGGAAGACCTTCGGATCTCTTTCTCAGTGCGTGGAGAAGGGCCTGACCTTCCTGTACCTTCGGAATACGAAGACGCAGCTCGATATCTGCTGCGATCCCATGTTCTCACCGTTCAAAGCGATCAACCGTGTGCTGGGCTGGAATATCCAGCCGGAGAAAAAGGCCGGGATGGGAGTCTTCAAAGATCTCGATAAGGACAAGAAAACGGTCGGATATCTGGCAGCGCTTTCCACGATCCGCAACGTTCGAGGCTGGGACGGATCAGACGTCGACGTCATCATCTGGGACGAGTTTATCCCGGAGACGGGAGAGAGGAGGACCTTTGACGCCTGGATGGCATTCACGAACGCGGTCGAGACGGTCGGACGAAACAGGGAGATAGAGGGCCGGGGACCGCTCCGTCTGCTGCTGCTGTCAAACTCCAACAACCTGTACGACCCGACGCTGTCCGCGCTCCATATCTCCGACGACCTGGTCGATATGAGAGACAGCGGCGAGGAGATCCGGGAGATCTCCCCGGAGCTGGTCCTTGTGGTGCCGGCAGCCGGAGAATATACCAGGATGAAACAGGACACGGCGCTGGCCCGTCTTACCAGCGGCAGCCGGTTCTCGGAAATGGCCTTCGACAACCGCTTCCGCCTCCGGGATCAGAAACGCGTCGAGGAGCGCCCTCTATCGGAATATGCCCCGATCGCCTTCCACCGCGGCATAACGATCTATAAGCACAAGAGCAGCCGCCGCTGGTATCTCTGCCGGAAGAAGACCGGGACTCCGAAGACATATCCGGAGACGGTGGACGGTCTCCGCAGGATCCGGAGCGACATGAGCTATCTTTGCAAGGCGTTTGACAAAGGTCTCGTCTCCTTCGAGAGCTTCGACGTCCAGACCGTTTTCCTGGAGATCTTCTTTTCCACGACCTGAGCATTTATACACTTTTCCACAAAGTTATCCACATTGCCTGTTGACAAGTGGATAACTTTTATTTATACTTAAATAAAGATGGGGCCGGCTGTACAAGTCCAGGCCCGGAAGGCCGTACAGGCGCTCGGACGGCGCTTTCCGTCCCCGTCTTTCTTTCGATCCTAAAAGGAGGTGGACGCTATGGAGTTTACCGACATATTAACTCTGATCGGGAACTACGCATTTCCGATCATCGCGTCGATCGCGCTCTTCTGGCTCGTCATCCGTCAGGGCGACCGGCACAAGGAAGAGATGACGGAAATCCGGTCCGCGATCGAAAACAACACAAAGGCGCTGCTGAAACTGGCAGCCAAACTCGACGAGGAGGACAACGTAGCATGATCGACAACAAACTCGTGAAAAGACTCAAAGACGCCGGCGTCAGCGCGGAGATCATCCTTGGCCTGATGCTGGAAGAAGATCCGGAGCCGGCCGCGGCCGGTGATCCGCCGGCCCCCGCTCCCTCCCCGGCTCCGGATATTGCGAAACCGGCAGCTCCGGCAGCCCCAGCGCCGGCCACCGGCTCGCAGATGGACGCGGTCCTTGCCGCGATCCAGCAGCTCACCGGAGCGGTCCAGGCGCAGAACAGGCGGCAGACGATGACTCCGCCGGAGACGCAGACAAGCGCGGATATCCTGGCGCAGATGATGGGAGGAGGTAAAAGCTAATGCCCGACGAAAACATTCTTGCAAACATTGAGCCGGAAACGAGGGAGGAGACCTTCCTCCAGGACATCGCGGACGGCACTCAGACCCTGACCCCGGCAGTGAGGAAAGAGGAGTTTCTGCGCCGGATCGCGGCGAAGCCCGGAGTCCCTTCCATTACCGAATCCGACGAAGGGAAGATCCTCACGGTCGAAAGCGGCGAGGCCGTATGGGGAGAAGGCGGAGGAAGCATCTTCGAAACGGTCGATACCTTCTCAGAAACCGACTTCACGTCGTTTGAGTATCATTCCCCGGAATATCCCGGAGACCGCGCATATTATATCGGATATATCGACTTGTCGTTTCCGATTGATCTGTACAGCGCTAACATCCTCACGCAGTATGCCGGCCTGTCCGATGTTTCGCTCGTCTTAAACAACGCGACCATTCAGCTCCCGGACTATCCGGCCGGCGTCGCCATTACGGAAGGACTTCCTCAGGACGTTGACGAGCTTGGTCTATCTTTACAGCATAACGGGGAAAATCCGGTGTTAAATGTTATTATCTATTCGGATAATAGCGAACTCGCGCCGTCCGTTACGATATCCGGCTCCGTCTATATGTTCAACGAACAGGCGCTTCACATGGTACCAATGGTTTTTTAAAAGGAGGATCTAATCAATGAGCATCAACACCCTCGACATCAACCAGCTTTCTACCGTCCTCGCGGATATCACTTCTCAGGCGACCGGAAAGGCCGTCCTGACGCCTACGGATACCGCAAGTTTTGTCTCCGTCGCAACGACCGCGCTTGAGGCCGGATATGATCCGCTCGTCACCGCGATCAGCCAGGTCCTCTCCGGGACGATCTTCTCGGTCCGGCCGTACGACCGCAAGTTTAAGGGCCTGGAAGCCGACGCGATCCGCTACGGCAACCACGTCCGGAAGATCAACTACGTCGACAACGGCTTCGAGGATGACGACCGGTTCGAGCTGACGGACGGCTATTCTATCGACCCTTATGTGGTCAACAAGCCGTCCGTGATCCAGACCAACTTTTACGGACAGAACGTGTATCAAAAGAGCGTCACGATCTACCGCGACCAGCTCGACGTCGCGTTCTCCGGTCCGGAAGAATTCCAGCGGTTTATCTCTAACCTGTTGGTCCATATCCAGAACGAGCTGGAACAGGCCAGGGAAAACGTCGCCCGTTACACGATCGCAAACCTGATCGGCGGTCATCTGCTGCTGGATCAGGCCCGCACCACGACCGACTGCGTGATCCACCTGATCACGGAGTATAATGCCTGGAGCGGCCAGAGCATCACCGCGGCGACGGTCTACGATCCGACGATCTTCCCGGCGTTCGCGAAGTTTGCTTATGGACGCATCAAGACCCTGTCGAAGCTCTTCCAGGAACGCACCGCGACCAACCATCTGAACCTGACGGCCGGCGACATCATGCGGCATACTCCGGTCGGAGATCAGCGGCTCTATCTGCTGGGCGCTCCGATGGACCAGGTCGGGACGAACGTGCTGTCCTCCGTCTTCAACGACGAGTACATGAATATCCTTCCTTATGAGGAGGTCATGTTCTGGCAGGCGATCGGAAGCCCTGATCAGATCGACCTGGACGAGGCCGGCTTTACCAAAGCGGACGGCACCGTCGACTCTGACGACGTGCAGTCGTCCGGCGTCTTCGGCGTCCTGATGGACCGTGGGGCTGCCGGCTATACGCTGGTCAACCAGTGGTCCGCTCCGACGCCGTTCAACCCTCGCGGCGGTTATACCAACCTGTTCTGGCATGAGACCGCGCGCTACTGGAACGACTTCACGGAAAAAGCCGTCATCCTGATGCTGGACTAAAGGAGGCTTTCGGATGAACGTCAAGCTATGGTCCTTTTTCAAAAGGACAAACAGTCTCGACCTTCCTCCCGCTGCCTCCGTACCGCTTGAGTTTTCGGACGTCACGCTGAAAAGCGGGACGTCCGTCCTTGAGCCGGTGATCCGTATCAAATGGGACGGCAGCTCCTCGCTGGTCGGCCGTTCGTATGCCTATATCGACGAGTTTTTACGCTACTACTTTGTCCAGGATATCGTCTTTGAAGATCGCTGCTGGAATATCAAGTTGACGGTGGACGTCCTGGGAACCTATCGGACGCAGATCCTCCAGGCGCAGCTGCCCGTTATCCGCGCGACCGGCGTTTCGGACGGATCTCCGACGGACGTCATCATACCGGACGCGAAGTTTCCGCCAGGGCTGAGGCACGAGGACAAAAACTGGTATCTGGATCTGAACCTTCCGCCTTATGGACCGTGGGGAACCACTCCCAGCTCCGGCTGGTATACGATCGGCCTGATAGGATCTACGACCGGATCCCCGGATCTGTTCTATAAGGTCGGAGGGAGCAGCTTCGCCCAGGCGGAGCCGGACACGCTGGCCGCGCTGGTGAAGGAAGTCTATGCCCAGATGATCACGGAGAACACGACAGCAGCCGACGTCGTCGCAACCGCTATCGGCAATCTGGCTAAGTCGATCTTTAATCCTGGACAATTCATATCCAGCGTGACGTGGTTCCCGTTCCAGCTTCCGACAGACGGGAGGACGATCGACTCCTATTCCCTAGGATCCTACTCGGTCATATCTTCGGTCCATCCTTCGGAGCCGCTGGCGCTGACGTTCCTCGGATCGTCCAGATCCTCGAAGAGTTTCCACATTCCGCTGACGGATCTGCTGGACCGGGATCTTAACCTTTTGATCGAGCCGTACACCGCGTACTATCTGGAGTTTTGGCCGTTCGGGATCTTCCCTATTGACGGGCGGACTCTGATCGCGCCGGATACGACCGGGATAGACGTATATCTGGAGGTCGACGCGATCACCGGGGCGGGAAGGTTTAAGGCTTGCCGCTCCACGTCCACAAACGGTGCGCCGGCGAGCGAGCTTTACGCGGGGGCGCTGCTCGCCTCCGGTGCCGGACAGTTTGGCGTCCAGATCCCGATGGGAGGCGCGGAGACTCACGCGGTCCAGGCTGTCCAGGCCACGACCGGAGCGCTGACGTCGATCGCTGCCGTCGCAGCCGGAGACTTCTCCGCTGCCGGAGGGATCGTCTCCGGAGCGCTGGGAGCTATCGCGGCGTCCGCGCCGTCGGCCGTCACGACCGGAGCCTGCGGAGGATTTTCCGGACACAGCAACTTAGTCACCGTACGGAGGACCCGTTTCATACCTGCTATGACAGACTATGACCATATGGGCAAAGCATACGCGAGAGTGAAAGCACTTGCGGATCTGACCGGTTTTGTCCAGTGCTGGGACGGCCACGTCCAGCTCCAGCCCTGGTCCACCGCGCAGGAACGCGACGAGGTGGAGCGGATGCTCCGGGAGGGTGTTTATGTATGATATTCCGGTAAACTATAAAGAGTATAACCTCTACAACGGCGTTGTATCTCCGTCGACCGTTCACGTCAAAAATACCGCCCTGGCTCAGTTTTTCAAGCGGTATCTGCTCCAGCAGGCGATGAGCGTCTTTGAGTGGAAAATGCCGGACTACTGGGCGCGGAATTACTTTCTGACGGTTCTCTACGTCTGGGGCTTTATCTTCGTCATGGATGATCCGGCCGTCGGAGTGATCCCGCAGCATGGCGGCTTAATGGGCTATGACGTCCAGTATCAGCCAACGACCGCGATCATCAACAACCCGATCTTTGGATCCAGGGAGCTGGAGATCGGGACAGAGTGCGAGATCCTGCGGCTCCAGCCGGATTACTTCGGTTTGTACGACCTGATCGACTACTACGGCGATATGATGGCCCTGATCGCGGAGACGACCGGCGTCAATATCCTCAACAGCAAGCTGTCCTATGTTTTCGGCGCGGCGAATAAAGCGGCGGCGGAGTCTTTCAAAAAGCTCTATGACCAGATTGCCTCCGGCCAGCCGGCAGCGTTTCTCGACAAACAGCTTTTTGACGAAGACGGCCGTCTCACCGTCGAGCTGCTGGAGCAGAACGTCGGGCAAAACTTTATTGCCGACAAGCTCCTCGACGCTATGACCACAGTCCGCAATCAGTTTCTGACGGCGATCGGGATCCCTAACGCTAACACGGACAAAAAGGAACGTCTGAACACTTTAGAGGTTACGTCAAACGACTTCGAGACCCGGAGCGGCGTCTGCCTTTGGCTCGATGAGCTGCAAAAGGGCTGTAAAAAGGTCCGGGATCTCTACGGGATCGAGCTTGACGTTGACTGGCGGAGAGATCTGAGAGAGGGGGTGCGTGTCGATGGCGGCTTGGGCCTCTATCCTGGCGATCTATAACTACGATCCGACGATCTTCGACGATCTGACACTTCCCACCGCGGCGGATCTCCCGGCGGAGGAGTGGATCACAGACGCGCCGTTTATCCCTGATAAGTCGGTGCTGGTCCGCGCGATCCTGATGCGCTGCGCGGAGCTGCCGCTGGTCTATACGGATCCGACGACGCTCCGGGCGATGATCTCCGTCTGGTCCGCGATGCACAAATGGCCCTGGACGGAGCAGTGGAAGACACTGCTCTATAAGTACGTGCCGATCTGGAATAAAGACGGAAGCTACACGGAGACGCGGGGCTTGTCTAAGACAGCGTCGGAGAATACGACGTCAACCGGGACCGTCGGGACAACGGCCAGCTCGAACGGCTCCGTGCAGCATAACGTGACCGGGTATGACACGAACACCTTTTCACCGGATACGCAGGACGCTTCGTCAAGCTCCGGCAGTCAGACCGTGACGAACAATCTGGCCGGATCTCTAAACGGGACCGGGAGAGAAGACGAGACGACCACGCGGACAGAGACCGGCAACATCGGCGTAACGACCACGCAGCAGATGATCCGGGAGCAGCGCGAGATTGCGGCCTGGAATTTCTATGACGTGGTGATCGACGCCTTCAAGCATGAGTTTTGTCTGCTCGTTTATTAAGAAAAGGAGGGATCCTGATGGGACTCTTTGAACACTTCCCCTATACGAATTTCCACGAGGTCAACCTGGCCTGGCTGATCCACGAGGTCAAAAAGCTCCGGGAGGATCTGGACAATATAGATCCGTCCGTCGATCTGACGGAGATCTTGGAGCGCCTGACGACGCTTGAAAACGCTGCGGACCTGATGGCCTCTGAGGTCGCAGCGCTCTCGCAGGATATGGACACGGTCGAGGACGCTGTCTCCGCTCTCTCAGATCTTCCCGGCCGCGTGACGGCTCTGGAGGCTCTTCCGGCCCGGATGACAACGACCGAAGGCCAGATCTCCGCCCAGGGATCGAGGCTAACGACGGCGGAAGGAAAGATTGCGACACTGGAAAGCAAGGTCGCCGCGCTTGAAGCTCAGACGCCGGCCGTGGCCTTCCTGCCGGTCTCCGGAGGGATCCGGGTCCAGATGGACAACGCCGGAGCTGTCGCGCTGGCGGACCAGAATCTCGGCCGGCCGGTCGAAGTGACCAACTCCGGGACGCTCACCGGAGGCGACGCCTCCGACGCTGTCGCCTGGATCCAGGCGGTCCTCGCTGCAAAGGCTCAGGGCAAGATCATCCAGATCTACTCCCCGGATTATGCCTATCTGACGGAGGTATGTTACTACAAGCACAGCGACAGCTGGATCGAGCTGAACTTTAGCCGTCCGGGCTTCGAGGATCTGACGAATCACTACGACTACGATCTCGGATACTTCGTTGACGTCAACGCAACGGATCCGGCAAACGTGGACTATAAGGTCACCGTCTCCGCGTGCGCGCTGAGATTTAACACTTAACCTTTTGGCCTCCTCGCCTTTTGCTCCGGCCGGCTGCAACCGGTCGGAGCTTTTTTTGTGCCGTCCTGCCCGGCGCCCTCCTCCGCCTTTGCTGCCGGATCGCTCACCCCGCGCCGGATCCGCGGAGCTTCCAGGGACCGGCCGGAAGACAAGCCCTTCGCCTTTGACTGGCTGCGGCAGATCTGC
>JAZNVY010000235.1:0-12877 GCA_045593105.1 Eubacteriales bacterium | reverse complement strand
GCAATCATGGTTGGTATCGGCAAAGGCGCAGAATACGGTATTCTTTATAAAAACGGAGAAGCGGTGGAAGAATTGCACCGAATTCAGACGATCGTTCTGGATAAGACCGGGACGCTGACTACCGGCAAGCCGGTTCTGACTGATCTGATTCCTTTCTCCGGGATGGATCGCAAAGAATTGCTGGCTTTGATCGCATCGGCGGAGCGATCTTCGGAGCATCCATTGAGCCGTGCCATCTTAGAGCAGGCAGAAACTGAAAATTTGACCCTTGAGACGGTGAAAGATTTTGAAAATATCGTCGGTCAAGGTGTTCGTGCAATGGTCGGCGAAAAGGAAGTATTGGCCGGTAATGCGCGGATGATGGGCAACGTTGGGATTGACTTTTCTCCGTGGGAAAGTGAAATTACTCGGCTGACCGATGAAGGAAAAACACCGGTCTATCTGGCGGTGGACAAAAAGGCAGCCGGCATTGCCGCCATCGCAGATACGTTGAAAGAGGATAGTGCCGATGCGGTGCGCAGATTGCAGGAGCAGGGCTTGGAAGTGGTGATGCTGACCGGTGATGCAAGGCGTACCGCGGAAGCTATTGCAAAAGCAGCCGGAATTCAAGAGGTTCGTGCGGAAGTCTTGCCCGGCGATAAAGCGGCGGTGATCAAGCAACTGCAGGGAGAGGGTAAAAAGGTCGCCATGGTCGGCGACGGTATCAACGACGCTCCGGCATTAGCTACGGCAGACGTTGGTATTGCCATTGGCTCCGGCACGGATATTGCTATGGAGTCTGCGGACGTGGTCTTGATGCATAGCGCACTTTCTGCCGTTCCTACGGCGATGAAGCTCTCTCGGGCAACCATTCGGAATATCAAGCAAAATCTATTCTGGGCTTTTGCCTATAATACGTTGGGAATTCCCGTAGCGGCAGGCGTTCTTCATCTCTTCGGCGGACCGTTGCTCAACCCCATGATCGGGGCGGCGGCCATGTCTCTCTCGTCGGTTTCAGTATTAACAAACGCTTTGCGTTTGAGAAAGTTTAAAGGAGAAGAAAAATGAGTTTTAAAGTTCCCGGTATGATGTGTATGCATTGCGTTAAAAGCATTACAGATGCGCTCAATGCGTTGGAGGGAATCAGCAACGTGCAGATCGACCTTCCGTCTAAAACGGTGTCTTTTGAAGGCGATGCCGAAAAGGCTAAAAATGCCATTGAAGACCTTGGCTTTGACGTAGAATAAAAAAGTGACCGAAGGATTTTCCTTCGGTCACTTTTTTAATTCTATGTATTGATACATTTTAACATAGTCTCTCGGCGTGACTCCAACTTGCTGCATAAAGACCCGGTTGAAGGTTCGGATGGACGAAAAACCTGCACTGTAAGCAGCTTCCGTGATATTCATGTCTTTTTTGACCAGCAGTTCTTTTGCCCGATCCACACGTAGACTATTGACAAATTGAGTAAAATTCATATTCGCCCGTTCCTTAAAAATGTGTGATACGTAATACTTGTTTAGATGTAATTCTTTTGCCACACTTTCCAACGAGAGCGGTTCAGTATAATGCTCTACGCAGTATGCCAGAGCATCCTGCACACTATCTTGAGTCGCGACATCTTTTGACGGAACGTACTCAAAACGAGGCAATACGGTCCCTAAGAAATTCAAAAACTTTCCTTTGGCACGAAGTCTATCGTATTCGTTTCCATGGCGATTGTTTGTTATGAAATTCAACTCACTCTCAAGATCATTGAATAGTTCTTTTGCTTTAATTATCGGATCGTAGGGAACTTTATTTATGATTGATTTTTTGAGAGAACTGTCAATTTCAGAGGAAAAAATAATTAGATAATGCTCAATCGGATATTCCACGTTCAAATAGAATTGAATTTGGTTCGGAAAAGCCACAAACAAATCTCCCGGATTTAGTTCATACTGATTTCCGTTCGCCACACAGATCGCTTTTCCTTTAACGAGATAAACCATTTCCAGATGAGTGTGGATGTGAGGAAGTTTTCCTAAGCCACGTTTAAAACAGCCAACGTAGTAGTCGTAGTGTTTACTTTCAATTTGATAACGCATAGATACCTCATTTAAAAAAAAGCAAAATATGACCAGTCAAATGTTATTATTGACTAGAATTATACTATGACTAAGTTATAATGTAAATAGAAAACACAAAAAATTTTAAGAAGGGGTGTTTTGAAAATGTGTGAAAGCCGCACTCGTGTAGCCATTGTCGGCTTTGGCGGAATGGGAAATTGGCATGCTAAACGGATCTGTACATTGGATTGCTTGGAACTGGCCGGTGTTTATGACATTCGTCAGGAACGTATAACGTTCGCTCAAGAGATGAAGTATCACACCTACGCCTCTTTTGAAGAAGTTTTGGCAGATAAAACTGTTAAGATCGTTACCGTGGCGACGCCAAATCATTTACATAAAGAGATTTGTATTGCGCTGATGGCTTCCGGTAAGAATGTTATTTGTGAAAAACCGGTTGCGTTAAATAGCAAAGAACTGCAAGAAATGATTGATGCATCCCATCAATACGGTGTGATTTTTACCGTACATCAGAATCGACGTTGGGACCAGGATTTCCTGATCGTCAAGAAACTCTTGGAGGAGAATACCTTGGGGCCGGTATTTCGGATCGAATCCCGTGTTCATGGCTCCCGGGGAATTCCCGGTGACTGGCGTAAATGCAAAGAATACGGCGGTGGTATGCTATTGGATTGGGGCGTACATTTGTTGGATCAGATCCTTTTGATGATTCCCAGTAAACTATTGAGTATCTATGCTCAGCTTAGCCATGTAACCAATGAGGAATGCGATGATGGCTATACCATTCAACTTAACTTTGAAAATGACGTCATGGTCGAAGTGCAGAGCGGTACCAGCAATTTTGTTTCCTTGCCCCGATGGTATGTACTGGGGGTAAACGGCACCTGCGTGATTGACGATTTCAAGTTAAACGGGAAAATTGTTATGGTGACCGATTGGGAAAAACGGGATGCCGTTCCGGTGGTAACTGCCGCCGGCCTGACTAAAACAATGGCGCCCCGTACGTCGGAAACACTCCGTGAATACCCCTTGCCGGAGATCGAAAGCGATGTTCGTGATTTTTATCGTAATTTGATCAATGTGATAGAGGGAAAAGCGGAACAAATCGTGACGCACGATCAAGTGATGCGTGTTATGCTCCTGATGGAAGCTGCCATGAAATCTGCCGAGACCAACTCGGTTGTAGATGTATCCCATCTTAATTAATAAGGAGGTTTTACGATGCAATTATCTGTTATGTCCCCTGTTTTGAAGAAAATGACCCTGGATGAGGCCTTGGGCTACCTGCATAGTCTGGGCGTGGACAGTCTGGAATTAGGGGCAGGAGGTTATCCCGGCAAAGCCCATATGGATGCGGAAGATTATCTTGCCCATCCTGAAAAGATCGAAGCATTAAAAGCGCTTCTTTCTAAGCATGAAATGAAATTATCTGCCATTGCCTGTCATGGAAATCCGGTCCATCCCAATAAGGAGAAGGCGGAGCAGTATCACCGGGAGTTTGTGGCTTCCATGAAAGTGGCTGTTCAATTGAGCGTGGATACCATCATCGGTTTTTCCGGTTGCCCCGGGGATTGTAAAGAGTCGCAGAATCCTAACTGGGTTACTTGTTGCTGGCCACGAGACTTTTTGGCTGTTTTGGATTATCAATGGAATGAAGTCTTGATTCCTTATTGGAAAGAGACGGCGAAACTGGCGGAAGAAATCGGAATTAAGAAAATTGCCTTTGAAATGCATCCCGGTTTCTGTGTCTATAATCCTTCTACATTATTGCGGTTGCGCGAGGCGGTTGGGGATATAATCGGTGCCAACCTGGATCCCAGCCATTTATTCTGGCAGGGTATCGATCCTTGTGAAGCGATCAAGGTATTGAAAGGTGCCATCTATCATGTTCACGCAAAAGATACAAAAATTGATGCGTTCAATACGGCTCGAAACGGCGTACTGGATACCGGAAGTTATAAAGATATATCAGGGCGTTCCTGGATCTTCCGTACCGTGGGCTACGGACATGATAAAGACGTCTGGAATAATATGATCAGCACTTTGAAATCCGTTGGGTATGACGGAGCGATCTCCATTGAACATGAAGACGCTTTGATGTCTCCAAAAGAAGGATTGGAAAAAGCCATCCGGTTCCTTCAAGATTCCATCATCTATGAGAACCCGGATAAAATATGGTGGGCTTAAACAAGAAATTATTTTAAATTAAGGAGAAAAAACATGGCAAACATTCATAAAGACGATCTGGATGCTTTCCAGGGTGATTTTAACAAACAAGAAATTGACACCACTAAAAAACTGCGGATCGGTATTATTGGTACCGGTTGGATTGCCGGCACCCATATGCGAGAGTATGAAAAGATGCCGGATGTGGAGGTTATTGCCTGCGCAGATCTGATTCCCGGAAGAGCGGAAGCATTTTGTAAAGAACGGGGCATCCCCAATGCGAAGTGTTACCCCAGCCATAAAGAATTAATTGATGCCGGTGAGGTGGATGCAGTTAGTATCTGTACCTATAATAGCACTCATGCAGAATGTGCGATTTATGCTCTGGAGCATCATGTCCATGTTCTTTTGGAAAAACCTATGTGCCTTACCACCGAAGAGGCGGTGGCGATCTGCCGTGCAGAGAAGAAGAGCGGTTGTGTGCTCTCCTTGGGCTTTCAGCCCCGTTTTGACAACAGTATGAAGATGGTTAAAGAGATTGTAGAAAGCGGTGTTCTGGGGGATATTTACTATATTCAGACCGGTGGCGGTCGTCGCGCCGGAATTCCTGCGCCGTTCGGCACCAGCTTTATTGAAAAAGATAAAGGTGGTATGGGTGCGTTGGCAGACATTGGTTGTTACTCGTTGGATATGGTTCTCAACGCCATCGGCTATCCCAAGCCGTTAACGGTAACCGGTTATACTTCCGGTTTCTTTGGAAATGATCCTGACTACTGGATGGCGAAGAATAAGCCGGCTGAATATGCCGATATCTTTGGTGTTGATGATTTCAGTGCTGCATTTGTCCGTTTGGAGGGCGGTATTGTTTTGGATTTCCGTATTGCATGGGCCATGAACATGGATACCTCCGGAGATACCTTGATCTACGGTAAAAAAGGCGGTCTGCGTATTCCGTCAACCGAGTGCTGGAACGGTTCTGTCGGCGGCCCCTTGAAGTTGTATCAGCGAATCGGGAAAACTCAAGTTGTTACGGAGTTCCCTGTGCCGAAGCCGACGGCGGAAGGAAATTTCTATTATAAGATTCGCTCCTTCTTGGACGCAATTAAGAACGGGGATCCTTCTCCCGTACCTTCCAGCCAGATCTTGATCAATCAGGCGATTCTGGATGCGATCTGTAAATCCTCTGAGTTGGGCCGAGAGATTAAAGTGGAGATTCCGGAGGTCTGAGATGAACGAGTTAAAGGTTGGTCTGCAACTTTATAGCATCCGTGACGCCATGAATGAGGATATGGATGCCGCCTTAAAGGCAGTAAAGGAGATGGGATACGACTGCGTGGAATTTGCCGGTGGTCGCTATGGCCATACTGCTGCCGAAACCAAAGCTTTATGTGAAAAATATGGATTGGAATGCGTTTCCGTTCATCAAGGGTCCGCACTGTTTCTGGAAGATGAAGAGGATGCGGTTGCATATATCAAGGAAATGGGCGTTAAGTTTTGCGTCATTCCCATGACAGTCGGTCGTCTGGATACACTACGGGATCATTGGGATGAAACGATAGCCCTTTATAAGCGGATGTACAAAGCTTTTCGTGAGATAGGGGTACAGCTTCTCTATCATAATCACGATTTTGAATTGATTACATTGGAGGGCGACAGCCAACCGGTATTAGATCGGCTTTATAGGGAAATACCGGACTTAAAACCGCAGTTTGATACCTGCTGGATCAGTTATGGCGGATATGCTCCGGCAGAGTATATCCGTGAGTATGGGGAAAACATTGATCTCATCCATGTAAAGGATTATTCCTTGACAAAAATGGAGCCCATTCCGATCCATCGACAGGTGCAAAAATATGGTTGGAGCATCCGTCCGGAAAGCCGGAGCGACGCTGGTTTTGTGTTCACACCGCTTGGGACCGGCGTGGTGGACTTTGATCCGATCATCGAGGCGGCAAAAGCCTCCAATGCACGTTATCTCATTGTGGAGCAAGATAAATCCCCGGATCGTGATCCCTTAAAGGCCGCAGCCATGAGCCGAAGATTTTTGAAAGAAACTTACGGTATTTAATAGAAAATATAAAAAACGCCGGAAGTATGCGTGAGACTACGCATGCTTCCGGCGTTTTTAAAACTCTGTTTTTAAATCTCTTGTTAAAAGTAAGGTTAAAGCATCTTGAGGTTCGGCATCTTCAAATAGGATGCGGTAGACGGTTTCACAAATAGGGAGTTCAACTTGATGTTTTACTGCTAATTTTACAATAGCTTGGACGGTATAGTAGCCCTCTGCCAGATGGTCAAAGGGTTCCTTTTTGATGAAGGCTTCACCAAATTTCCGATTATGGCTGTACGGAGAAAAGACGGTGGCGCCGTAGTCCCCCAGATGGCACAATCCATAGGCGGAGAGGGGATTACCGCCCATCCTTTTGATGAGGCGTGAGATCTCTCTGGTTGCCCGTGCGGTGAGAGCCCCTTTAAGGGAGGTGAGATTTAGGCCGTCCAACATTCCGGCTGCAATCCCAATGACGTTTTTGGCTGCGGCGCCCAGTTCGTTACCGATGAGGTCTTCGCCGTAATAGAAACGGATCAAAGGGCCGGAAAAGGCCTGAACCAATTGTTCCTTGGCGAAAGGATCTTCACTATCAATGACCATGCAATTGGGAATTCCCTGATAGAATTCCTGGACGTGCCCGGGCCCTAACCATACTGCGATGGGGCAATCGGAGGGGAGACTTTCGGCGGCGATCTCTGAAAGCCGCCGTCCGGACTTGATCTCAATGCCTTTCATACAAAGCACCACCGTCTTGCCGGCAATGGCGTACTGCCTCAACTCGTCGCAAAGTTCCTGCAGGTTTTGCGCTCCGATAGAGATGATGACCACCTCTGCATTGTCTACGCAGGAAAGCTCGGTAGAAAGAGTGATGGAGTCGGGGAGGGTCAGCAGATCGTTTTTGCGTTCCTTGAGAAAACCCTGCATTTTTGCGGAAGACGGTCTGCCGTATAGCGTTATTTGATGGTTGAGGGTATTAAGATACCAGGCGATCAGTGATCCCCAGCGTCCACACCCAATTACTGTAATTTTCAAATTGTATCTCCTTTAAATAAATATCCACCCGCCATACGGGTGGATATTTTAGTTTTTTATACTTTCTTTACACCCAAAGTGACCTTTTCGCCGTTAATATCCCAATCCTTGGAGAATTCGGGGGCGATCTGATTTTCCATCAGCTGATCGGCGAGGGTACTTTCTGCTACTTCGGCAAAGTCCTCTTTGAGGAGTGCCAGCAGTTTTTCATTGCCGTTGATATAGATCTCAATATGATCCATCACCTCAAAACCGGAATCTTTTCTCATGGTCTGGATCTTGGAGATGATCTCGCGGATCATGCCTTCCCGGATCAGGGAGTCGGTCAGCTTGGTATCCAGGACGACGGTATAACCCTTATCCTTAGCGGTATAGAAGCCTTCCTTCTGGGCAACGCTGATCAGAAGATCCTCCGCTTCCAGCTTGACCTGTCCGCCGGGCAGATCCAGGAAGAGGACGCCGCACTCATCCAGCTCCGCCTTGGCGGCGGCGCCGTCGATCTCGGCAAGGGCGTTTTTGATCTCACCCAACTGCTTGCCGTACTTGGGTCCGACAGTCTTAAGCTGGGGCTTGAATTCATAATTCAAGAACTCGCTGAGGCTTTCCTTGAAGGAAACTTCCTTGACGTTCAATTCATCCTTGATGATCTCGACGAATTCCTCGCCCAGCTCCTCGGCGCTTTCCACGTACATACAGGCGAGCGGCTGACGGTTCTTTCTGCCGGAGCCGTTACGGGCGGCACGACCCAAAACGACGATGTTCAGAAGCTGATCCATATTGCTCTCCAGAGCGGCGTCGATACGATCTTCCTCCACGACGGGGAAGTCACAAAGGTGGATGCTTTCGGGGGCGTCCTTATCAATGCTCCGGACGATATTTTGATAGATATTCTCTGCCATGAAGGGGATCATGGGCGCGGCGGCTTTAGCGGTTACTACCAAAGCGTGATAAAGGGTCATATAGGCGGCGATCTTATCCTCCGTCATTTCGGGAACCCAATAACGTTCGCGGCCGCGGCGTACGTACCAGTTACTCAGATCATCCACAAAGCTTTCCAAAGCCCGGGCGGCTTCGGGAATGCGGTAGTTTTCCAAATTGGTATCTACGTCCTTGACCATGGAATTGAGCTTGGAGAGGATCCAGCGATCCATGACCGTCAGCTTGCAATCGGCAAGGTTATATTTCGTGGCATCGAATTTATCAATGTTGGCATAGAGTACGAAGAATGCGTAGGTATTCCAAAGAGTACCCATGAATTTACGTTGTCCTTCAGTGACCGCCTTGCCATGGAATCGATTGGGAAGCCAAGGTGCAGAATTGGTATAGAAATACCAACGGATCGCGTCGGCACCGTAGGATTCCAATGCATCAAAGGGATCGACGGCGTTACCCTTGGACTTACTCATCTTCTGGCCGTTTTCATCCTGCACGTGACCCAGAACGATAACGTTCTTATATGGAGCCTTATTAAAGATCAGGGTAGAGATGGCCAAAAGGGAATAGAACCAGCCGCGAGTCTGGTCGACTGCCTCAGAAATAAAGTCGGCAGGGAATTGAGACTCAAAGAGATCCTTATTTTCAAAGGGGTAGTGATGCTGCGCGAAGGGCATTGCGCCGGAGTCAAACCAGCAGTCAATAACCTCGGGGACGCGATGCATTTCCTTGCCGCAGACGGGGCACTTGATGGTGACGGCGTCGATGAACGGGCGGTGCAGCTCAATATCCTCGGGGCAGTTATCCGACATGGATTTCAACTCTTCGATACTGCCGATAGAATGGAGGTGACCGCAGTCACACTGCCAGATATTGAGAGGAGTACCCCAATAACGGTTCCGGGAGATGCCCCAATCCTGGACGTTCTCCAGCCAGTCGCCGAAGCGACCCTTACCGATGCTCTCGGGGATCCAGTTGATGGTGTTATTATTACGGATCAGATCCTCCCGGACGTCGGTCATCTTGATGAACCAGGACTCACGGGCGTAATAGATCAGCGGCGTATCGCATCTCCAGCAGAAAGGATAATCATGCTCAAACTTCGGCGCATCAAAGAGCAGTCCGGCTTTATCCAGATCGGTCAGTACCATGGGATCGGCTTCTTTGACGAAGGTGCCGGCGTAGGGAGTTTCTTCGGTCATTTCACCTTTGCCGTCTACCAACTGCACGAAGGGGAGATCGTATTTACGGCCAACTTGAGCGTCATCTTCACCGAAGGCCGGTGCGATATGAACGATACCGGTACCGTCAGACATGGTGACATAGTTATCGCAGGTTACGTAATGACCCTTTTTGCCCTGCTTTTCGCAGATGGGCTTGACACACTCAAAGAGGGGCTCATATTCCTTATATTCCAGATCAGTACCGACGTACCGCTCCAGGATCTCATAAGCATCCTCGCCCAGCTTGCCGAGTACCTGATCCAAAAGGGCTTCGGCCATATAGTAGGTATAGCCGTCGGAGGCTTTGACCTTGCAGTAGCTTTCCTTGGGGTTAACGCAAAGAGCCACGTTGCTGGGCAGCGTCCAGGGGGTCGTGGTCCATGCCAGGAAGTAGGCATCCTCGCCTACGACCTTGAAGCGGACGACGGCACTGCGCTCCTTGACGGCCTTATAGCCCTGCGCAACCTCATGGGAGAAGAGGCGGGTACCGCAACGCGCGCAGTAGGGGACGATCTTGAAGCCTTTATAAAGCAGTTTCTTTTCAAAGATCTTTTTGAGTGCCCACCACTCAGATTCGATAAAGTTGTTATCATAGGTTACATAAGGATCGTCCATATCAGCCCAGAAGCCGACGGTGCGAGAGAAGTCCTCCCACATACCCTTATATTTCCAGACGCTTTCCTTGCAATAGCCGATAAAGGGCTCCAGACCGTATTCTTCGATCTGCTCCTTACCGTCAAGACCCAGCATCTTCTCCACTTCCAGCTCTACCGGGAGACCGTGGGTATCCCAGCCGGCCTTCCGGGGAACCATGCAGCCCTTCATGGTGCGGTAACGGGGAATCATATCCTTGATAACCCGGGTCAGCACGTGGCCGATATGGGGCTTACCGTTGGCAGTAGGGGGGCCGTCGTAAAAGACATAGGGCGTGCCCTTGGCTTTGCTTTCGATACTTTTTTCAAAGATCTTCTGCTCATGCCAGAATTTTTCGATTTTCTTTTCTTCCTCAACAAAATTCAGGTTGGGGGATACGCTTTGATACATTGCGCTTTTCTCCTTCCAAAATAAATAACGCCTTCGCCCTGCAAAACAGGACGAAAGCGTTTTACTTTCGTTATACCACCTATTTCGTACAGACCGTCATCTGCCGCTCCCATAACGCAGGAGTTGCGGAGGAGCCTACTGGATGATACGTTCGGTCCCCGACTCTGGAGTGATCTTCGTTTTCTGCTACTTACACCGGGCTTTCACCGCCCCCGGCTCGCTTTGGAGTTCGCCCAAAAACTACTCTCTCCGTCAATGTCTTTAAATCTAATATATATTATCACATATATAGAATGAAAGTCAAGGGGATTTTTTATGAATTAGGACTTGACAGTGTGGAATGGTCATGATAACATATGAATAGACATTCATATGAACGGAGGTTCAAATATGGGACATAACCACGACGAAGTGCTGGCAAAAGTACGGGCAGAGATGCCGGATGGGGAATTGCTCGGCCGCCTGGGGGATCTTTTTAAGGTATTTGGAGAACCTACGCGGATCAAGATCTTATATTCACTTTTTGAGGCAGAGCTTTGCGTTTGTGCTATTGCGGAGCTTTTGGAGATGGAGCAGTCGGCCATTTCGCATCAGCTTAAAGTGCTGAAAAACGCTCGGTTGGTAAAATCACGCCGGGAGGGAAAGACGGTATTTTATTCTCTGGCAGACGATCACGTGGAATTGATCATCGCCCAGGGCTATAACCATATTACGGAAGGAGAGCAAACGGTGAAAAAGACATTTAGAATGGAAGATCTGGATTGCGCGCATTGCGCCGCAAAGATGGAGGATGGCATCCGAAAATTGGCCGGCGTGGAGGAGGTTTCTGTCAACTTCCTGGCGCAAAAAATGATCATTGAAGCGGATGAAGAGCGGTTCGATGATATTATGAAGCAGGCCGCCCGAGTCGTGAAAAAGGTGGATCCGAACTGCCGGATCGTATTTTGAGGATCAAAACATGACGCGAAAACAAAAAAAGATGCTGACGCACATCTTGATTGCGGCGTTTTTGCTGGTGATCGTCCTTTGGCTTCCGCTTGAGGGATGGTGGCGAATTTTGGCATTTCTGTTGCCCTATATTGCTGTGGGTGGGGAGGTGCTTTGGAATGCGGTACGTAATATTCTGAGAGGACAGGTTTTTGACGAACAATTTCTGATGGCCATTGCCACCGTCGGCGCCTTTGCCGTGGGAGAATATCCGGAGGCGGTCATGGTGATGTTCTTCTATCAAGTGGGAGAGTTATTCCAGAGTATTGCCGTCGGCAAGAGCCGCAAGTCTATTGCGGCGCTGATGGATATCCGTCCCGATCGGGCAATTGTATTGCGCGATGGGGTGGAGCAGGAGGTTTTGCCGGAGGACGTGGAGCTTGGAGAGACCATTGTAGTCCGTCCCGGAGAAAAGATTCCCTTAGACGGCATCATTCTGAAAGGGGATACCGCGGTAGACACTGCGGCCTTGACCGGGGAATCTCTTCCGCTGGATCGTAAAAGCGGAGAGCCGGTGATCAGCGGGTCGGTCAATCTGACCGGTGTCATTGAACTGACCGTTACCAAGCGGTTTGAGGAAAGCACCGTTTCCAAGATTTTGGAATTGGTGGAGAACTCAGCCATTAAAAAGGCGAAAGCGGAGCGGTTCATCACGCGCTTTGCCCGGTATTATACACCATGTGTGGTGGTGGGTGCGTTGCTGTTAGCCCTTATTCCACCCCTCTTTTTAGGAAATTGGAGCGAATGGATCCACAGAGCCTTGATCTTTTTAGTGGTGTCTTGCCCCTGCGCTTTGGTGATCTCGGTTCCGCTCTCCTTTTTCGGCGGAATCGGCGGTGCATCGCGTAAAGGAATTCTGATTAAAGGGGCAAATTACTTAGAAAACCTTTCGAATATCAAAACCGTCGTTTTTGATAAGACCGGAACGCTGACGAAGGGATGCTTTGAGGTTTCATCTATTGAAAGCGTTTCGATGGAAAAAGAAAAGTTGCTGGAGTATGCCGCTTTGGCGGAGAGTCATTCCAATCATCCTATTGCCCAATCTATCTGCCGATCCTACGGCAAAGAGATTGATGGGATGCGGTTGGGAGAAGTGCAGGAGCTTTCCGGGAAGGGCTTAATGGCAATGGTGGACGGACGTCAAGTGGCTGCCGGAAATCGCCCCCTTTTAGCGTCTATCGGCATAGATGCTCCGGAACAGGATAAACCTGGTACGGTAGTTTATTTAGCAATAGACGGTCAATATGCCGGTTGCATCGTCGTATCCGATCTTCCAAAAGAAAAGGCGGCGGAGGATCTGCAGGCATTGCGGTCTGCCGGTGCGGAACAATTGATCATGCTGACCGGAGATCGGACATCGGTTGGGCGTTCTATCGGAGAAAAACTGGGGATGG
>JAZNVY010000234.1:0-6051 GCA_045593105.1 Eubacteriales bacterium | reverse complement strand
GAGGTGATCTTCCGCCGAATGGACGCCAGCGCCGGCGAAGCGTCGTCTGCGATCAGCTCCTCGGTGATAAAGGTGCGGTCGATCTGCTCATAAAGCTTCCGATCCTCATAAAGCTGACCGAAAAAGAGATCCAGCGAGGGGGTATCAAAATTCTTATCCCCATAATAACGCAGAAGATCCTGACCGGTCTTTAAAAGCTTGCCGGCGGCCATCAGCTCGATACTGCCAAGGGTGATCCCCTTTCCTGCCTTACTGATATAAAGAGGCAGATTTTCCGATAACCGATTGAGCGGAAACCGAGGGCTTCGCTCCAAAAGCTGCATCGCCGCCGCAGTCTGCTCGATCTGCAACTGGGCGCAGGGCGCCGAAAAGAGCGGCAAAAGCTCTCTGAGGCGATTGGCCGCCTCCTCGGTGACGCACCGCTTCGCCGCCTGCTCCAGCACCTTGAAATATTCCAAAGCCGTCAAAGACTTTTTATAGTAAAATAAATTCTTATTACTCATCCTCAAATACCGTTTTCCAAAGCTCCAACGCCGAAGCCTGGAGTTCCAAATGATAAAGCATAAAGGCTTCCGTCAGCCGGGAAAGCCGCACCAATTCCTCCTGGGGAATGGAAAAGCCGTATGCTTTTTTAGGTTCCTGGTTTAAAATATGGGTCAATGCCGCCACCACCGTCCCGGTCACCGGCACCGATTTCGCAGAAAGACCGCAGGACGCGCATAAAATACTGCCGTCCTCCAAAGCAAAAAGACTCCCCGGATGTCCGCAATCCGAGAGGGTAGGGCAATAGCCCATCAATTGCATCGTCTTCAGTTCAAAGACGCTCTTCACAAGCCGGGGCGATTTCCCACGCCCCAATAAGTACAATCCGTTCAGCAAAAGCGGTAAAAGCGCGCCGGTCTCCCCCGGCACGCCCTTGCCAAAATAAAGCACCACTTGGGCAAAATAACCGGCGAGAAAGGTATTTTCCATCCGGTCCTTCAGTTCATGAAAAGGTTCTTCCAAGGAAAAGGAATTCAAAAGGTAGTTGCCGCCTGCAGTCTCATAGAGCACCCATTCCCCATAATAGAACTGATCGTATTGAGTTTTCTTTCGGCTGCTCTTGGCAAAGACGGTAATACAGCCCTGCCGCTCTGTCAGGATGGTCAATACCCGTTCCTCATGGACCGTTTGGCCGATCCGCAGCAGGATTCCCTTGACCTTGCATGTCATATCCCGGTTGCTTCTCCTTGTCCCCCAGCGCGTGGTAAAGCAGATAAGCCTCCACGCTGCCGGTATTTTCAAAGCACTTCCATGCTTCGTTCTGATCCATCTCTATCACCTCATTACTATTGTACCGAGAACGAGGTGAAAAAGTGATAGTAAAAAATGGTTTATTCTTGGGTGAAACCGAGGGAGTCTAAAAGCCCTGCGTTGTTTTCCCAGTCGCGCTTGACCTTGACAAAGCATTTCAAAAAGACCTTGCAATCAAAATGCCGCTCCAGCTCCTCGCGCGCCTTACTGCTGATCTCTTTAAGCTTTGCGCCGTTCTTACCGATGATAATTCCCTTATGGGAGTCCTTGGAGCAATAGATCACCACGTAGATGGAGATCAAGCCCTCTTCTTCCTCAAAGGAGTCCACCGCCAGAGCCACGCCGTGGGGCACCTCCTGCCCCAAAAGATAGAGCATCTTCTCCCGAACCACCTCGCAGGCATAGACCGCCTCCGGCTGATCGCTGATCTGCTCCGGATCAAAGAAGAAGGGCGATTCCTCCGCCCGATCCTCTAACTCTTTCAAAAGAATGTCCACGCCGTCGCCGCTCTTGGCAGAAAGCGGAATGACCGCATCAAACTCATAGAGCTCCATAAAAGCGGCAATGGCAGAGAGGATCTTTTCCTTGGGGATGGCGTCCACCTTATTGATCACCAGGAGCGCCGGGATGCCCATTTTCTTAAGCCGTTCCAGCATCCGCTTTTCTGCATCGTTGGGTGCCTTGGCCTCCGATACGAAGATGGCGATCTCCGCCTCGTCCACCGTATCGCTAACCGTCTGCTCCATCCGCTTTCCAAGTCCACTCTTGCCGGTAATAAAGCCGGGCATGTCCATAAAGACGTACTGCACCTCTCCCCGGGTCGGAATACCGGTGATCCGGGTACGGGTGGTCTGGGGCTTGGGCGAGACGATGGAGATCTTCTCGCCAATAATTTTGTTTAAAAGGGTGGATTTTCCCACGTTCGGCCGACCCATCAGGGTGGCGAAAACAGTTTTGGTTGACATAATTTATTAATCCTTTTTATAGGTTTTTTTGCAAAAGATCAAAATGAGCATCACCGCCGCATAAAGGGCAAGTCCCAAAAGCCGATACCAGACGCCAAACCAGGCGACGATCTCGGCAAAGACCGCGAGATCCCAAAAGAGATGGTAAGCCACAAAGACCGCCCCCACCGCCACCATCAGCACCGCCGCCGCGGCAGAATCCTTGGCATGGCGGATACGACGGGATTTTTCACGGGTAATTTTATTGTCCGTCTGCTCAATGGCGGTGTTCAGACTCTCCGCCGCCATCACCGTAGTGGTCAGTAGGATCAAAAGCCCCCACTCCGTGCCGGAAAAATCATAGAACATTCCGCCCAGCAAAAAGACGGTCAGCGCCGCAAAGCAATGGATGCGGAAATTCCGCTCGCAAGCGAGGTTAAACCCAATACCCCGAATGGCATAATGAAAACTCTTTAAAAAACTTCTCATCGTGTCAGCCCCATTCCTTTCAAGATCTCTTCCTGGCGGCAAAACATCTCTTTTTCTTCCGCTTCGCCCAGCTCGTGATCATAGCCCAAAAGATGGAGGACGCTATGTACCGTCAAAAACGCCAGCTCCCGCTCAAAGGAATGACCGTATTCCTCCGCCTGCATCCGCGCCTTATCGGGGCAAAGCACCATACTGCCCAAAAAGACCGCATCGGTGCCGGGATCCGGCTCTGCCGTAAAGGGATCCTCCTCCATCGGGAAAGAGAGGACGTCGGTAGGACGGTCGATGCCTCTTTGCTCTAAATTGATGGCATGGATCTCCTCAAGATCCGCAAAAAGCACCTCCACCTCCGCATCCTGCGGAAATTCCTCGTAGGTCAAGGCGGCCTCCACCGCCTTTTGGATCAGCGCCTCATGCGCCGCTTCTTCCATGGTTACGATTACTCTCATTGTTTTTCCTCTCATAGGCGTCCACGATCTTCTGCACTAAGGCATGGCGGACGATATCCTTCTTTTCAAACTTATGGATCCCGATCTGCTCAATGTTCTTCAAGATCCGAAGGGCGTGCATCAAGCCGGAGGGCTTGCCGTCCAGGTCGATCTGGGTGGGATCCCCGGTGACGACGATCTTGGAATTAAAGCCAAACCGGGTCAAGAACATCTTCATCTGCTCAATGCTGGTGTTCTGCGCCTCATCCAGAATGATGAAGCTGTTGTCCAGCGTCCGTCCGCGCATATAAGCCAGCGGCGCGATCTCGATGATATTCTTTTCCATCAGCCCGGCCACCGTCTCGGGACCCAGCATCTCAAAGAGCGCATCGTAAAGGGGGCGCAGATAAGGGTCTACCTTATTCTGCAAGTCCCCGGGCAAAAAGCCCAGCTTCTCCCCAGCCTCTACCGCCGGACGGGTCAAGACGATCTTGCTGACCTGCTTCGCCTTCAAGGCCGAGACCGCCAGCGCCACCGCAAGATAGGTCTTACCGGTACCGGCAGGTCCCACGCCAAAGGTCACCACGTTTTTATGAATACACTCCACGTAATTCTTCTGCGCAATGGTCTTGGCCTTGATGGGCTTTCCCCGGGTGGTGATGCAGATGCACTCGTCCAGCGCCTCCACCACGTTGCACCCGGAGTCCTCCCGCGCCAGGTTAATGAGATACCGTACCTTTTGCACGTCGATCTGCTCGCCCCGTGCGGCCAAAGAAAAAAGATTCTCCAAGACCACGCAGGCCATCTCCACGTTCGCCTCCTCCCCGGAGAGCACCAAATGCTCTGCCCGGTTGATCAGGCGAATATCCAGTTCCGTTTCGATGATCCCGGCATTTTCATCAAAGGGGCCGAAGACCACCGGGATCAAAGCGATTTCCGGATTTTTAAAATTCTTCTGCATTCTCTGTCTTGATCGGCAGTTCGATACCGATCTCCTCTTCACAATAAAATTTTGCGTCCATCTGCAAGCCATGCGTTGTCACGTTTTTTTGCAGCTGCCGCTTTCGTACCACAGTCTGAGCCAAGAGATCCTTCTCGAAAAATCCCAATTGCGCAAGCGCCGCCTCTTCCGCCTCCGCCTCGGTGCGATTCACCTCGGTGATCTGCACCTCCTCGATCCTCGTTCGATGAAAACGGATCGGGAAAGCAAAGGCTCCGATCTTTAGAGGATAGTCCTCCACCATGGTATCATATTCATTATATGATATTTTTTGCGTAAAATAAAGAGGAAACTTTAACTTCCCCAAAGAAATCATGAAATAATTTCGTTTTTTGCCTGTTTTTTGGCGTATTTTTTCTGAGAAAGCGATCGAAACCGACGTTTCGTGCAGGGTTTCCGCCTTGACGGTGGCGATGGAACGGGTAAAATGACGGACGCCGTACTTATCCGTCCAGTCACCGCTCACCAAGAGGTCGCCGGCCGCAACCGCTTCTCCCACCTGCACTTGCCGCGTTCCGCCGTAGTCCATGATAGACAAAATAATGCCGTCCCGCGCCGCATAAATATTGCTGGGCACCGTCAGATCCACCACCTCCGGCTTGATTCCCTTCTCCCGTACCTCCACGTACGCCGTCGTCCCCCGAATATTGATGGACATCCACGAAAGCTTCTCATTTCCCTTGAGATAGCGGTTTTCAATGGGTCCCACGTCGATGCTGCGGCGGCAGCCGATCCGTAATCCCATCTCTTTCAAGTCAGCAAGCACCTGCATCGCAGAGGTCTCTTCGCAGCCTATCACCTCCACCTGCCAGATAAAGCCGGCGCTATAAAACACCAGCCCTAAGAAAATCGCCAATCCCACCGCCAAGCCCCATCTTTTTCGAAAAGGGCGAATCGCCATAAAAAGACCGCGTTTCTTCAAAATACGGATCCGCGTCCCGGTCTTAAAAGCCGGTTCCCGTAGCCTTTTAAAAGCCCGGCAAGGCATGGTAAAAAGAAGCGTGCCGTCCTCCGTCCGAGAAGGTCTGCGGATCGGGATGCGGCGGCGGTGGAGTTGATTGATAAACTGCTCGATCTGATTTCCTCGGGCTTCCACCTCCACCCGTCCGCCCCAAAAAGCCAACCGATCCTTCATTTAAACGCCCTCCCATTCCAAACACTTCAGCTTGCCGGTGACCCGAAGTCCGCCGTCTCCGAAATGCGCCAAATCAAATCCCTCGCCGCGGATCACAAGAAGATACTTTTTCATATGGATCTTTACCACCTCACGCTCGTAGGTATGAATTCCTTTCGCCCCTTCCACCTGCACGGTGTTTCCGCCCCAGATCTCCACACATTCATCCAATCCGGTGGCGAATTCCGGAAGATCGATACAGCGCATAAATCGTTTGACTGCACTTCCTTCCCTTCTCTTGTGTTTGATTTTTCTGCTCATGATCATCCCTCATTTCGTTATTATTTCTATGAGCGGATCATAAATAATACCATGAAAAAATATGCAAAAACGGTTTTTACCTTTCTTTTATTATGCTTACTTCCTTTTTTATTAATAAACGGCAGTACCGCCGGCGAGGGCGTCCGCCAAGGACTGAGTCTGGCTTATCGTACCGTCCTGCCGGCGCTCTTCCCAGCGATGGTGGTATGCGGTGCGATCGGCGAGCTTTCTGAATATATTCCGTTCCCCACCGCCTGGACGGTCTGGCTCACCTCACATCTTTGCGGATTTCCCTTAGGGATCCGTACGTTGACCCGAACCTATCAGCGCGGTCTCCTATCCCGAGAGCAGACGATCCGTCTCTCCGCTTGCTGTGCCAATGCCTCGCCCGCCTTTTTGATGGTCTATGCCGGTGAAAAAATACTGGGGAGTTTTAAAGCGGGCATTTTTCTTTTTATCGGC
>JAZNVY010000233.1:0-6355 GCA_045593105.1 Eubacteriales bacterium | reverse complement strand
TATTAAACGCGGTCTGTGAAGCAGAAGAAGTTGTTTTTATAAAACCTTTAAAAAAGACGCTTTCGGCGTGGCTCTATGAATTTAGAACTGCGATGCGGGAGAATGTATCCTATGGAAGCGAGAAAACGATCGGTCTTTTACGTTCCGTCTGCTTTGGCGATAAAGACAGCCTGGATTCGGATTTGAATGTTTCCTTGCGCCGCTGTGGCCTTACCCATGTGACGGCGGTGAGTGGACTGCATCTTTCGTTTACCGTACTGCTCTTTAACTTGCTCATGATTTCGATAGGGCTTCATTATCGTGTGCGATACATATTAGATATCTTTATCTGCGTGTTATTTACTGCCATGGTGGGATTTCCGTTATCGTGCATTCGAGCGTGTATTATGATGGTTCTGATGTGTATTGCACTGTCGGTGAATCTTTTTGAGGATGGATTAACTTCACTTTCCGTGGCGGCGTTTACGATAGTCGTTTTTAATCCTTATGCAATACGGGATATTGGTTTTTTACTCAGCGTTGCCGCTACTGCCGGAATTATCACGCTACGATTACCGATTGAGAATTTTCTTTTTCCTAAGAAAATCGGTTCCGATTTCAGGGTGAATTGGTTCTATCGAAAGATAACCGGAGTCTTTGCCTGTTCTGTTGCCGCTACGTTGGCAACGCTTCCGATCATTATCATCGTATTTGGGTCAGTCAGTTTGATCGGTCCCTTGGCTAATGTCTTGCTCATTTATCCGCTTCAATGGATCTTTATGATGGGGATTCTTATGATCATGCTTGGCTGGATTCCGTTTGTTGGGACTTTCCTTGGGTGGCTTTGTGATCTTCTTTACATTGTGATTGATGCGGTGGTTGGTACATTGGGGCGTTTCCCGTTTGCCAGCGTTTCTGCCTTTGATTTGAATGGTGTGATGATATTACTTCTCTTTATAGGTGTCCTTGGTGTTGGAGTGTATCACTTTTTCGCCAAACAAAAACGAAGTACGTTAACGCTTTTGACGTTATTACTTTGTTTTACGTTTACTTTTCAGTTTATTTATGGGAAGGTTCATCCGGATGATCACGTTGAGATTGCTTTTGTAGACGTGGGTCAGGGGGATTGTACGGTGATTTCCCGCGGGCATTCTGCTGTTGTCCTTGATTATGGTGGCACTTCTCAAAAGCGGTATAATCTAATTGAATACTTAAAAAAGAAAAATATTTTTGACGTTGAACTTTTCGCTTTCACGCATTTGCATAATGATCATGCGAATGGATTTAATACGTTGCTGAATCATGCGTATGTTAATGAAATTCTTTATCCCGATATCGACGGAGCTTCCCCGGAACTCATGACGGCGATTCGATCTGAAAATGGCATCAAGATTACAGGGAATATTCAAAAGCAGGTTTTAGGGAACGTTGATGTAGCAATCATTGCAGATGCTTTAGTGGATGAAGAGACAAAAAATGGAAATGAATGTTGTGTTTGTTATCGTGTCGCCATCGGGGAAACGGTCGTTTTGATAACCGGAGACTTAACCGGAGAAGCAGAATTATTGCTGGCAGATCGAATTGGCGATACTACTATTTTAAAAGTGTCTCATCATGGAAGTGACACTTCGTCTATGTATCCTTTTATCAAATCGGTTTCACCGGAGATTTCAGTGATATCCGTGGGTGAAAATCCCTATGGATTGCCAAAGAATTCGGTGATTGAACGGTTGGAAACCATCAGCTCCCAGGTCTATCAGACTGATGAAGAGGGTACGATTATTTTCAAAACAGACGGAAAAAGTTTGGAAAGGATCTTTAAATGAAGATTGAAACATTAAAAAAACAATTACAGGACGGTAATCTTTCTTCTTTGTATTACCTTTCCGGAGACGAACAGTTCTTGCTGGATCACTATTATAAAAGGTTTAAAGAATGCTGCTCGGACGTATTGCCGGAACTTAATTTGATTGAGCTGGATGGGAAAAAGATTGATTTTGATTATCTGGCGGATGCGTGTACTTCCTATCCTGTCATGGCGGAGAAAAAGCTTGTGGCGGTGATTGACCTGGAGCCCGGAACAATAAAGGGGAACAACGAGAAAAAGCTTTCAGCAGCGTTATCTGATATTGCGCCCGGCGTTACGGTGTTATTCTGGGAGCATGCCAAGGAAAAGACAAAATCGAATAGCTTGGAAAATGCCATCAAGCAATTAGGAGGGGAGCTGGTTCGGGCAGATCGGCCGAATGATGAAGCGATGATCCCTTGGATCCAGGGGATCGCCAAGCGAAGCGGCGTGATAATCGACCGTAAAGACTGCGTTTACCTTGCTGAATTGACCGGACACTCCATGCTGCGGATTGATAATGAACTCCAAAAGATGATTTCTTATCTGGGCGGCGGTGAGATTGATCGCGCTCTTATTGATAAAATGGTGGCACCTGAAGAAAATTCTTCTTGGTTTGGAATTTCTAACGCGATCTCTGAGCATGATTTTGATCTATTGATGCAAGCTTTGCAATCGTTGTATCAGCAAAATGTGGATGAAACAGTGATCGCCGGAATGTTTTACCGCGCTTATATTGATCTTTGGAGAGGGGAGACGGCCTTAAAAGAGGGAAAATCTTCTGCAGAGCTGGCAACTGTTTGCGGCATTAGTCCTTATGCTGCCGCTCGGATCATGCGCAGTGCGGCAAAATTAGGAGAGGGAGAAGCGCTTGACGGTTTGCGTCGTTGCCGTGAATTGGATGGAAAACTCAAGACGTCGGGGCTTAATAAAAAAGATCTGATTTATAGTTTTGCGGCCGGTCTTTTGGCGTTTCAAATGAAAGATCATGAATAAGATACCAATTAAACAAATTGTGATCGTGGAAGGGAAATACGATAAGATCACGTTGAATAACGTTATTGATGCAACGATCATTCCATGCGATGGCTTTGGTGTTTTTAAAAATGAAGAACAAAAAAGATCCCTGCGCGAGATGGCCAAAAAACATGGCGCGATCATTCTGACAGATTCGGATCGTGCCGGCGGACGCATCCGCGCCTATTTGCAAACGATTTTGCAAGGGGCTGAGGTTTATTTGCTGTATGTTCCGGCTATCGAGGGGAAGGAAAAGAGAAAAACTGACTTTTCCAAAGAAGGTTATTTAGGGGTCGAGGGAATTGATTCCGAGACTCTTTATAAGCTTTTTGAAGGTTTTCGCGCAGAGCCTATTTCCACAGCTATAAATGCGGCTGATTTATTTGCTTTGGGCTTTTCTGGAGTTCCGGGAGCCACGGAACGAAAACGGCGTCTAATTCGCAAATTGAACCTGCCGCCTAGTATTTCGCAAAAAGGATTACTGAGAGAATTGAACCGGCAATTTGATCCGGAGGCGTTTGAAGCCTTCGTAAAAGAAATATAAAAAGGGCACCTCATTTGAGGTACCCTTTTTAAGTTGCTTTTAATTAGTCACTGACGTAGGGCAGCAGAGCGATGACGCGAGCGCGCTTAATGGCGCTGGTCAACTGACGCTGATGCTTAGCGCAGGTGCCGGTTACACGGCGGGGAAGGATCTTTGCACGCTCAGAAATGAACTTTCTCAGCTTGGCGGTATCCTTATAGTCGATTTCAGTAACTTTATCCACACAGAATGCGCAAACTTTACGTCTGGGCTTTCTGTTGGGTCTGTAATTCTTTTCTCTTTCCACAGCTAAATCCTCCTTTTCAGATTAGAAGGGCAATTCATCATCTTGAACTTCTTCGAATTCAACGGTATTGCCGCCGGTAACCGGGGGGGCCTTGAATTCGGGAGCTACAGGACGAGAAGAGTCCTTTTTGGATTCTACAAAGTGAGCCTCATCGGCTACAACCTCAAAGGCAGTTCTCTTTGCGCCGGTCTTATCCTCATAGTTACGAGACTGCAAAGAACCGACCAAAGCGATCAGATTTCCCTTTTCGAAAAACTTGCAGATAAAGTCTGCAGTATTTCTCCAAGCAACGCAGTTAATAAAATCTGTGGGATAATTGCCGTCCGGACCTTTATACTGACGCTGAACAGCGACAGAAAAAGAAGTGACAGAAACATCGGAGGAGGTCTTTCTCAGCTCCGGTGTGGCGGTCAAACGACCGGTCAGAATAACTTTGTTTAACATAGCGAATCCTTTCCTTACTTTTCTTCTTTGTTCACGACGATGGAACGCAGAATGCCGTCAGTAATGCCGTAAATTCTTTCGAGCTCAGCGGGGAAGGTAACGGGTGCCTCAAAGTTGATCAGCACGTAATGACCTTCGTTGACGAAGTCGATCGGATAGGCAAGTTTCTTGACGCCCCAGTCTTCAACAGATTCAACGGTACCGTGCTTTGCGATCAGTTCCTTGAACTTCTCAACAAGAGCGGTGTGATCCTCCTCTGTCAAATTAGGCCGGGTGATGAAAATAGTTTCATACTTGCGATTTTCAGCCATGATTTACACCTCCTTATGGACATTTGGCTCATTTATCCAATGAGCAAGGACTTTAATATTATACTATAATTAATTTGATTGTCAAGTACTAATGATGTTTTTTTGCTAAATTTATACTATTGATTTTATGGTTTAGTTATGGTAAGATGGCACTATAAAGTATTGTGAGTTGAATTTTGGAGATTTTTGACTTTTGCTTAATTTATCAAAATGTCAAAAAGCATTAATTTAGATGGATTTGAGGTAAAATATATGAAAACTTTATTTTCAAAAGGGAAGCGGCTTCGGATCATGTTCATACTGGCAATTTTAGATGCGCTCTTTATTGCCGGTTCGTTTTTTTGCGCCATTTGGCTGCGATTTGATTTTAAACTCTCTGCTATTCCCGATAACTTTGTGGATACTTTTGTTAAAACGATCGGGATTTGGGTTGCTATATCCTGGGTCGTCTTTGGCTTTTTTAGGCTATACAATACGATTCTCAGCTTTGTGGGCCAAGAGGACTTGTTTAGAATAGTAGTGGCATATATCGTTTTAGCCGGAGTTGGTCTTGCATTTATTTCGATTATGCAAATGAGCATGCCCCGTTCTTATTATGTTCTCGGTTGGATATTCAGCTTTGTTTCTACTGTGATTATTCGTTTTGGAAAGAGAATCTTGCTGGTAATAATCAATTTATTCTCCAAGCATCAAACGAAGACGACCAAGACGGAACGCATTATGATCATTGGTGCAGGCTTTGCCGGTCGTATGATTTTACGTGAATACATGGAAAGCGAAAAGCTGAACGGTCGTGTCGTATGCTTTATTGATGATAATCCTCAGAAAAAAGGTTGCCGCTTGGAAGGGGTTCCCATCGTAGGTGATCGGGGATGTATCGTCCAGACGGCGGATGACTATATGGTCGATAAGATCATATTTGCCATCCCCAGCTGTACCGGCGACGTAAAAAAGACAATTCTGGACGCGTGTTTTAAAACCGGTTGTAAAGTTGAGGTTGTCCCCGGTCTGTATCAGTTGGTAAATGGCCATGTTTCTGTCAGTAAACTGAGAAAGGTTCAAATTCAAGACCTTTTAGGGCGCGATCCGGTCATCGTTAATCTGGATGAGATCTATAGATATATTTCTAACAAAGTGGTTATGGTGACCGGCGGTGGCGGATCAATTGGTAGTGAATTGTGCCGTCAGGTCGCTCTCAGCTCACCTAAAAAACTGATCATTTTTGATATCTATGAAAATAACGCATACGAAATTCAGATGGAACTGCAGCGCAAGTATCCGCATTTGAAACTGGAAGTGTTGATCGGTTCTGTGCGAAATACCTCTCGTTTGAATTGGGTAATGGAGAAGTACAAGCCTGAGATCGTCTTCCACGCAGCTGCTCATAAGCATGTGCCTTTAATGGAAGATAGCCCCAACGAGGCAATTAAAAACAACGTTTTCGGCACCTATAAGACGGCGAAGGCTGCGGCGGAATACGGTGTTAAAAAGTTCGTTTTGATCTCAACTGATAAGGCTGTTAATCCTACTAATATTATGGGCGCCTCCAAGCGGCTTTGCGAAATGGTGGTTCAGATGATGAACCGCCAAACCGCAGGGACGGAGTTTGTGGCTGTTCGTTTTGGTAACGTATTGGGAAGTAACGGGAGTGTTATTCCTTTGTTTGAAAAGCAGATTGCTGAGGGCGGTCCTGTGACGGTGACGCATCCTGAAATCACGCGTTTCTTTATGACTATTCCTGAAGCGGTTTCTCTGGTTCTGCAGGCTGGCTATTACGCCAAGGGCGGTGAAATCTACGTTCTTGACATGGGTAAGCCGGTCAAGATCGCGGATATGGCGCGCAATATGATTCGATTGTCGGGCTTTGAGCCGGATTATGATATTCAGATCAAGTATACGGGACTTCGACCGGGCGAAAAGCTTTATGA
>JAZNVY010000232.1:0-3476 GCA_045593105.1 Eubacteriales bacterium | reverse complement strand
CCAAGCGGCTTGAACAAAAGGTTGATCAACCAGATGCCGGCCAGCGCCACAACAACGAATATGATTCGGCTGACGATGGCATCCATGCCGCCGAAGATCCAGCCGACCAGGTCGAATTGGAAAAGACCGACCAAGCCCCAGTTCAGACAACCGATAATGGCCAGAACCAATGCTAATTTATTCATCATTTTGCTCATCTCCTTTATTGTCGATGTGGATAGTTTTTCCGCCGTAAACCGGAAATATTCGAAAAAATGAAAAAAAGATGACGTTGCACTATATTTTTTCATTTTTTTATGATATGATAAAAGGTACTTATTAGAAGGAGTTTGAATCGTTGAAATTTTTTGGACGTATCAAAAATTTAAAACGGCGCGGTCGGCTGAAAAAGGCGGTTTCTGTCAATCTGCGCTGGGGGATGCGGCGCGTAAAGCGCTTTTTTGGGCGCGAGCAGTTCCAAAAAGGGGTGCGCGGTGCGTATGCCCGGCGTCTTTACGGAATGTTGGCGCTGATCCTGGCGGTGAGCGGACTGGCGGTGGCCTCAGGCGAGTTGAGCGGCTCCTGGCTGGCAGATGAGGCGGTGCTGGTGCGGCGGCTTTCCGATCCGGACTTCGATCGGAGCAACCCCATCTTATCGGCGCTTCATTGCTTTGGTGCCACCAACCGCATTCAGGTGACCTTGCGGACCGATACCAGCGATAATCTGAACCCCCAAAAGGTGGATCTGGATCAAGGAAATCTCAACCTGGTCATGACGCTGAAAGACGGCAAGATCATGGAATATACCCTGCAAAACCGCAATATTGATAATTTTGAAAGCGGCAGCACCGATCAGTTTACGCTGATCTTGCCGGATTCCGTTTCGGTCTTTGATATTGCCGACTATAAGTTGACACTGCTGCCGGATGCTGCCGGTGCCTATGGCTCCTGGCATTGCCGATGGGCGCAGATCTCCTTTTTGCTGGGCGGCGAGCGGATCCTTTTGGCAGAGGATGATTGGGAGGAGCCTTTTATCTTCTCTAAAACTCAAACGTCAAGCGAGCTGCAGCAGGTGGCGGATAAAAATATCCACTTTGCGCAGGTCAGCGAGTTGTTTCCCTATGTTTTGAAGGTTTGTAAAAATAAAAAAGAGACGGTGCACACCGCCGAGATCAAGCGTGAGACCTTGGAAAGCTTGGGTCTTTCCCAGGGAGACGTTCTTTACCTGGACGTAGAGACCGTAAACCTGGAGATCCAAAACGCCATCTCTGAAGTGCAATTAGGCGGTGAGGAGCTTTCCGAATTCGATCCGTTGAACTATAATGGTACCATGTCCTTGCGCGTGCGGTTTTATTCCGATCATTCCGGTGATTTTTACCGTGATTATGCGCTGGATACCCCCGGTAAGGATGATTTTGAATTGGGGGGTTCATCCACCTTTGCGCTGAATATGCCGGAGGGGATGAGCGTCTTTGATATCCTTTCCATGGAGCTTTTGGTGGACGACCCGTCGGACGCTTGGGCCCCTCGGATGGTGAAAGCCTACGTTCGTACCGATTTCGGCATCGCCTTGGAGTTGGCGCGGGTGACCGATACCACCTTGACCGATACCCGGCGCACCTGCATCTTTAAAAAAGGCTTGATCGAGACGGAATTGAGCCCGGTCTCTTTGGATCTCAGCACGGCATTCCGTCTGCCTCTTGCGTTGAAAAAGCAGATCGAGCAAAAGTATTATACCGAAATTTCCGGTGTGACCTATAGTATGTATTTCAATGAGTTTAGTTTTTACGAGCGTCAGAAGCTTTTCTACAGTCAGATGATGGCGCTTTACGGGGAGGACGAAAATGAAGCGTAGGATCATTGCCCTGCTGGCGGTCTTGCTGCTGCTTTTGTGTGGCTGCGATCAAAAAAGCGACGGTTTAAAGCCGATGGAGCAGTTTTTTGAAAAGACGCCCGTCTCCATGGAGGAGGGGCACTTCTTCTTCGCCGGAAAGATCAAGGCGGCGTCTGCCGTCAAGCAGAACATCAGTTTCTATGAGGCGGAAGCGGAAAAGAATACCTTTTACCAAGTGGAAATTACCGACGATCCCTTCGGCTGTATGCCGGAACGGGTAGTGACGGTCTGTATCCTCGGTGCGGTGGATACCTTCAATGAGCGGACGCCGCTCCAAAAGGATAAGGAATATCTTTTTGATACCTCTCTCTGGGTGCAAGGGGAGGAGGCGGGATTTTTGCTTCCTACCTTTTATGAAAGCTTGCCGGAACGGGCCGGGGATGAACTTTATTATACCAACGCCGAAGGGCGCAGTGCAGTGGATGGCAATTATGCCGATTATACCGCCCGACTTAAAGAGGCGGCAACGGAAAATGCTTACGGGCCGGAAAAGGTATTTAACGCCGCAAAAGAGCGGCTTAAGAGCGCTAAAGAGCGCGATATGGCCTATTTCAAAGATTTGAAATTTGAGAATTTGGATGAGGATCTGCTGACCAAAACCAACCGGACTGCCGCGGCGTTGCTGCAAAAGGCAGAGCAAGCAGAGAATAATTGGGAGAGTATAAGGGGATTATTGCAATGATCGTATTGACAGCCATTTTGACCGGCATCGGACTTTCGATGGACGCCTTTGCCGTATCGGTTACCAACGGAATGTGTAGCGGAAAATTGAAATTCCGCCAAGCGGTGGCCGATGGATTGACCTTTGGTATCTTTCAGGCGTTGATGCCGTTGATCGGCTTGTTTTTCGGACTTTATTTCATGAAATATATCGAGGCGGCTGACCATTGGATCGCTTTCATCCTGCTGGCCGGTATCGGGATCAATATGATCCGGGGCGCTTTGAAAAAGGACGAGGATGAGGAGTGTACCAATCCCTATACCGTCAAGAATTTGCTGGTGCAGGGCGTTGCCACCAGTATTGATGCCTTGGCAGTGGGTGTCGGCCTTTCTGCCACCATGGGCGGCTACGGCGAAGCCCTGCTGACCGTCGGCATCATCGGCGTATCCACCTTTCTGCTCAGTACCGCTGGCGTCTATATCGGCAAAATGTTTGGCGGGATGCTGAAAGAAAAGGCAGAGATCTTAGGCGGTGTCATCCTCATCGGAATTGGTGCCAAGATCCTGATCGAGCATTTGTTTTTCTAAGAAAAATCGTTCCACCTCCAATGAAATTGGGGGTGGAATTGTTTATGATTTCATATAAAAGCAAAAAAACAAAAAAATATTTGATTTTTGACTTGATTTTATAAAAAAACTATGGTATCATATTATTCGCTTTGAAGAAGCAAATGCGCTGGTAGCTCAGCTGGATAGAGCGTCTGACTACGGATCAGAAGGCCGGGAGTTCGAATCTTCTCCAGCGCGCCATTAAAAAGACCTTGCCCTTTGGCGAGGTCTTTTTAATTTTCCAAAATATGCCATTCCCTTTTGAGGGGAAGTTTTCCGCGTATGGGCGCCGAGTGAGGCGGGAACACTATCCTTGAACCATTCAAGGAGGTGA
>JAZNVY010000231.1:0-3129 GCA_045593105.1 Eubacteriales bacterium | reverse complement strand
CATGGCTACGATCCGACTTTTATCCTCGCATGATCATTTTCTAAATAATCATTATACTACTTTTGACTTTTCAAGTCAACGAAAAAAGCCTGCCAAAAGGCAGGCTTTTTCAGCGTGTCAAAGAACCCTTTTTTATCTTTGACACGCTGGGCAGACTCTCAAAAATGTTTCCGAATTCGCAAGGCCGGTCTCGTCGGCGTACATCAGTACGGTAGAGAGCGGTTTGGCGGATAGCAGAAAAATCCAATCAAAATCCGCATCTTTATGCGGATTTTTCCTTATAAAGTAACAACGAGAAAGAGTAGTATCTCCTTCTCGTCATTATATTGTAAAATTGCCACGAACCTTTTCGTTTTTTCATTTTCTGCGGTCGGGGACTTTTTTGACAGTCTAAAAAAGCCTGCCAAAAGGCAGGCTTTTTGATATTCAATTACTCTGCGTCGCACTCTTCTTCGCAGCAGCAGCAATCCCCGTCGCACTCCTCAAGATCGTTGAGGTCGAACTCCAGGTCCTCGCCGCAGTTAGGGCAGTTGATCTTACCGATCTCAGCCACTTCGTCATCCACGGAGAATTCCTCACCGCAGGTGGGGCAAACGATGGTATAGTAATCATCTTCATCCTCATACTCATCGTCCAACTCTTCATCGAGGAAGCACTCAACTGCATCCAGATCCTCATCGATCTCCTGGATGTACTCATCCAACTCGATGATGTTGTCCTCTGCATCGGCGATGGCAGCCGCCATATCGTCCAGAACGTCTACGATATTGACGAACAGCTCCTTATACGGATCCTCGTCAGAAAGCTTCATGCCCTGCATCAAACCTTTAATATAAGCAACTTTCTCCAACATAGCAGTTCTCCTTATTATTCTTTTGCACGACCCATGTACTCGCCGGTACGGGTATCGATCTCGATGAGCTCACCCTCGTTGATGAAGATGGGCACCTTAACAACAGCACCGGTCTCCAAGGTAGCGGGCTTGGTCACGTTGGTCGCGGTATCGCCACGCACGCCGGGCTCGGTCTCGGTAACCAGGAGCTTAACGAAGAAGGGGCACTCCACGCCGAAGACGTTGCCGTTATAGGACATGATCTTGACGGTATCGTTCTCCTTCACAAACTTGAAGGCATCGCCCAGCTTATCCTCGCCGAGGGGCAGCTGATCATAGGTCTCCATATCCATGAAGTAGTAAAGATCACCGTCCTGATAGAGGTACTGATAATCCTTGCGATCGATGGTCGCATTCTCAAACTTATCGGTGGGGTTGAAGGATTTCTCCTGGATCGCACCGGTGATAACGTTCTTAAACTTGGTGCGCACGAAAGCGGCACCCTTACCGGGCTTTACGTGCTGAAATTCAATTACCTGATAGACCTGACCGTCCATATCGAAGGTCACGCCGTTTCTGAAATCGCCAGCTGTCAACATAATTACATATTTCCTTTCTTTTACGAAAAATTCTCTAAAGTATATTCTACATGATAAAACTGTATTTTTCAAGAGAATTCTCAGATTTTTACGATATTTTCTTCAAAAATCCGTTTCATCTCCAAAGCATCTTTGCTCTGGGTACCTGCCGACTCGCAAATAATGATAGGCTCCGCCCCTCTTTTGGCGAGAACCGTTGCCAAAGGCGCAAAATCCGGCCCGTAGATAGTATCCTCAAAGGTCAGATGCCGCTTTTCGCCGCCTGCGGTATATTCGATCTTGGAAAAATGTGCGTGGAACCGGCTGGCCCGCTCACGCCCCAAGGCATCCTCCATGGCGGCAAGTACACGCTCATAATCCGCCTCGGTATAGAAAAGCCCCTGCTCCCGGGCGTTGAGATGCCCGAAATCAATGGTGGGCAGGATCCGCTCGTCCACACCGCAAAGGGTCATAACCTCGGAAAGCGAACCCAACTGATTGATCTTGCCCATGGTCTCCGGGCAAAGAATAAGGTCGCCGTACCCCTCAGCATCAAAAGCCTCTACCGCCTTTGTCAAGGTATCCACCGCAAGATAGGTCGCTTCCTCCCGACTGATCTTGGCGCAGGAGCCGGAATGAAAAATGATCCGCTTGGCACCGATCTTTTTGGCAAGAGCCGCACTCTCCAAAAGATAGCGGATGCTCCCCTGCCGCTTTTCCTCCTCCAAGGAAGACATAGAAATATAATACGGCGCATGGATCGAAAGGGTGATCTGATATTTCTCCGCCTCTTCTTTCAGTTTTTGGGCGGTCAGTTCATTCATCCGCACGCCCCGGCCGCACTCCACCTCGTAGGCGGTCAGCCCGATCTTATTCAAAAAGGCAGGCATCCGATCGGTGGTCTTGTTTCCCTCTGCTTTAAACCACTCGCAGTTGCCGCCCGGTCCGAATTGGATCATTTTTGCTCCTCCATTCTGCGCCGCCGCTCGATGACCGGCCGCTCCAGCGCTCTTTTCAGTTTAAAAAACACCGTTTCTTTATGGTCGATGGGCTCCACCAGGACGGTAACCATCCCGGCAAGATTGCCCCCCAGCATATCGGTATAGATCTGATCCCCCACCAGGGCGATCTGACCCTTTGGCAAGCCAAACTGCCGCCGGATGCGCCCGAGCACAACCCCTAATGGCTTGCAGGCGCGGTGATACGCCGGCACCCCCAGCTCCTTGGCATACCGCCCGACGCGCCTGCTGTTATTATTGGACGCAATGGCGATCTGAATTCCCTGCTCCTTTAATCTTGCAAAGAGCGCCAGGTTTTCCGGCGTCGGCTCCGGCGTGCGAAAGCCTACCAAAGTATTATCAATGTCAAAGATAATGCCCCGAATTCCGTGAGCGTGCAGAAACTCATCGGTCAGCCCATAAATATCCGGAAGCAAAAATTGCGGCATCAATACCATCCGTTTTCTCCTCATTCAAATCATTGATAACAGTATAGCAAAGTTTGATTGTAAATTCAAGATTTATCGTGTATAATAAGTTTATTAAAAAGCGAAAGGTTTGATGAAAATGAAACTGAATATATCAAAGGAGCAACGTTCTTGGGGTCTGACGGCCTTTTTCGTATTAGCCGGTGTCGCGCTCTTCATTGCCGCGCTGCTTCATCTGAACCAGGTAACCGGTGTGATCCGGACGGTGCTCTCCCTCTTTGTACCGTTTTATA
>JAZNVY010000230.1:0-4204 GCA_045593105.1 Eubacteriales bacterium | reverse complement strand
TGCGTGACTATCAGAATACCGGGGATCCGGCGGTGCGCGCCCGATATGGCGCGGTGGCCGGCGCGGTGGGGATCGTGACCAATCTGCTGCTGGCGGCGGCGAAGATGGTGCCCGGGCTGTTTTTTGGTGCCATTGCCATCGTGGCAGACGGCATCAATAATCTGACGGATAGTCTGTCCTCCGTCATTACGCTGGTGGGCTTTCGGCTTTCGGCGGCGCAGGCGGACGAAGAGCATCCGTATGGTCACGGCCGTATGGAGTATATCGCCGCCATGCTGATCGCCATGCTGATGACGACGGTGGGCTTTACCTTGGCGCAGGAATCGTTCCCCAAGATCTTTCGCCCGGAGGAGGCTTCTTCCTCCTGGCTGGTCTGGCTGACGCTGGTGCTTTCCATTGCCATGAAATTATGGCAGGGTCTTTTTTACCGTTCCATGGGAAAGGCGATCGGCAGCGATGCCTTGCGCGCCAATTTCCGGGATAGCATCAACGATGTCATTTCCACCACAGCGGTTTTGATCTCTGTCCTTATCACGCCGCTCCTCGGTTATAATACCGACGGTATTATGGGTCTTGGCGTGGCGGTCTTTATCATGTATTCCGGCGTCATGCTGATGAAGGAGACCATCCAGCCGCTGCTGGGTGAGGGTGCCGATGCGGAGCTGGCGGATCAGATCAAGAACGCGGTGATGCAATACGACGGCATCGTCGGGGTTCACGATCTGGAGGTGCATAACTACGGCCCCGGACGGATCTTCGCCTCGGTTCATGCAGAGGTTCCGGCGGAGCAGGACGTTTTGGAGAGCCACGATATCATTGATAATGTGGAGCGCGAGCTTCGTGCATCCATGGGATTGCATTTGACCATCCATATGGATCCCATCGTCACCAGCGATCCGGAGCTGGACGATCTGCGGCAGGAACTGCAGGAGCTGCTGAAGCAATATGAGCGGGTGCAGTACCACGATCTGCGCCTGGTGCGCGGTACCACCCATACCAACGTGCTTTTCGATCTGGTAGTGCCCTTTGGCTATAAGCTTTCGGACGAAGAACTCTGCCGACAGGTGGATGAAGCGCTGCGTGCCAATCATCCCACCTATTTCACCGTCATTACGGTGGATAAAGATATGATACGCCATCATAATTGAAGAAATTAAAAAGGCTGTAAAAAACATTCGTTTTTTACAGCCCTTTTTTAAAACGTATACTTTTCTGCCCAAGAGAGGATCTTTTCGGTCTTGACCCGAAGGGTTCCATTGTCGCCCGTCCCAAGATTTGTGCCGGGGCGGTTTCCGCCGTGGAAGTCGCTGCCGCCGCTCATCAAAAGCCCGTGCCGGGTGCAAAATTCTTCCAGATAGGCCGATTGCTCCGGCGTAAAGGAGGAATACCAGCACTCAATGCCGTCCAAAGGAAGCTCCTTGATGATCTCCTCCAAATGACCGTGGATGCGGTCTGTATATTGGAAGCAATGGGCAAGAAACGCTAAGCCCCCGGCATTGTGGATGGCGTTGATGGCATCCAGGGGGGCGCCGAAAAGCGGCGTATAGTCCACGTAGAGAGGGCTGTCCGGATTATAAAGCTCCTGGCGGTAGTATCCGATCAAATTTTCCCGATTGGCAGGATTTTGAAAAAATTTTTTATTATCGGGATGCTGCAGCTGCTGAAAGACCATCCGCTTGGGGCTGATAAATTTTTCTTTGGAATATTCTTCCGGCGCAAGCTCCAGCCGGACGCCGGCCTTGCGATAGGTATCATAGATCAGCGTTAGTTCCCGGGGCGGAAAGACGGGAGGACGCTTTTTGCTTTCGATAAAAGGCGCTAATTTTTCGGGATCGTAGCCATAGCCTAAGATCTCCACCGTCTGTCCCCGAAGGATGGCGGTCAATTCCGTGCCGGTGATGACCTTGCCGGAAAAGAGGGCGCGCACCGCCGGATCTTTCAGATCTTCGTAAGCACCGATGCGATCGTGATCGGTGATGGAAAAGAGGGTCAGCCCTGTTTCTTCAGCCAGCTTCAAAAGCTCTGCCGGGGTCAGGGTACCGTCGGAGTATGTGGAATGACAATGCAGATCGGTCATGGGCGATCCTCCTTCGAATCTTTTTTAAATCATACCAAAAAAGAAAGATGGTGTCAAATGATAGAATTGAAAATTAAAAGACGGCTTGCTTTTCGCATGAACTAAAAGAACGTATGGGAGAGAAACGATGCTGAAGATGGAGATCATCGACCGCATTTTAATTTTTAAATGCCTTTACATTCAAGAGAATATCGTGTATAATTACGGTGTATGACCAGACAATAGTAACACCAGTGTATTTTGATAAAGGAGTTTTCTTAGAATGGATGATAAGAAACGCAATATAACCGGTTCTTATCCCGGCGCCGGCGGTACGCCGCAACCGAAAAAGAATCGGACCCCTTCCGGTTTTTATCCCGGTAAAATGCGGATGGAAGAGCCGACCCGCGTGATGCCCAAGGCGGAGCGGATCACTCCTCAGGAGCCGAAGCCGGAGCAACCCGTGCCGCAAAGGGAGGAGCCTCCTGTTCCTCCGGCAAAGAAGCCGGCGGTAAAAAAGAAAAAATTCAAAGCCCCGAAGCTCTTTTCCAAAGAGATCATGCAAAAATATTGGAAATCTTTGGCCTATTACGGCTGTATTTTGGTGGCCAGCGTCCTTTTGGCGTCCTGGGTCTGCCACGTAGGCAACGAGCTTTTAGGCTTGATCCGTCCGGATAAGGAGATCACCGTCACCATCCCGGAGAAAAGCTCTCTTTCGGACGTGGCAAAGGAACTCAAGAAGGCGGATATCATCGACCATCCGGTAGTATTTCAGTTATATTGCAGATTGAAAAAGGCAGGCCCCGGCATCCATTCCGGCGAGTTTACCATCAACTGTAAGGGCGATTATAATCAGATCATCCGTACTCTGCGGCGGAGTTCTGCCAATAAGACGAAGGTCTCCTTCACCATCGAGCCGGGGGATACCCAGGAGGATCTGGTGGTCACCTTGACCGATTCCTTAGGCTATCTGGAGCGTGAAAAGCTGGAAGCCGTCCTGCAAGACTATGATTTTTCCGATTATTCTTTTTTGAAAGGGTTGCCCAAGCGCAATTATCGGCTGGAGGGCTATCTTTACCCCGGTACTTATGAGATGTATGAGGGAGAGTCCGCCTTGGCAGTGGTGCAGAGAATTCTGGATCGGTTCCAGGAAAAGGTGCTGACCGAGGAGAATAACGCGAAAATCAAGGCCTCGAAATATACGCTGGACGAATTGATCACCCTGGCGTCCATCCTTCAGGAGGAGGCGGGCGGCGAGCTGCCCCATGCGGCAGGGGTCTATTATAACCGCCTGGCGGATGAAAAGTTCCCGTATCTTCAGTCCCAGGCTACGGTGGCATATATTCTGCCGGCCGGGAACGGTGCCGTAAAGGCAAACGATATCAGAACCGACGATCCTTATAATACTTATCGCAACAGCGGTTTGCCCAAAGGACCCATCAGCAACCCCGGTATTGATGCCATTGCGGCGGTGCTGACTCCGGCGGAGACGGAGGATCTTTATTTCGTATCGCCGAATAGCGGCGGAATTCTTTTCGCCAAAGACCAAGCAAGCCATCAGGCAAATCTGCAAAAGGCCGGGGAGCATCCTCGGGGTACGGGTACGGTCTCTTGAGAATGGAACTGCTTGCCCCTGCCGGGAATATGGAAAAACTGCGCTACGCCGTCTGGTACGGTGCCGACGCAGTCTATGCCGCCTATCGTTCGTTCGGTCTTCGGGCGGCCAGCGAAAACTTTGATGAAGCCGAGCTGGCGGAGGCCATTGCCTTTTGCCATGAAAATCACGTAAAACTTTACGTAACGGTCAATATCTATCCCACCCAGCAGGATCTTCGGGAACTGCCCGGATTTTTCACCATGCTGGCAGGGCTTCGTCCCGATGGGGTGATTATCGCGGATCTGGGGGTCATGGCGCTGGCCAAGCGGTATGCGCCGGAAATTCCCATCCATATCTCCACCCAGGCCAACGTCACCAATGCGGAGACCGCGCTGGTGTATGGCGAGCTGGGTGCCAAGCGGATCGTCCTTGCCCGGGAGATGCCCTTGGCGGATATGATCGAGCTGCGTCAGCGTCTGCCCGAGGAGGTGGAGCTGGAGGCCTTTGCCCATGGCGCCATGTGCATTGCCTATTCCGGCCGTTGCCTGCTT